>JAFGJI010000077.1 GCA_016929175.1 Thermoplasmatota archaeon
CGGAGGTGCTCACTTGGGTGCAGACCCGGACCTTGTCATCGAACTGAACAAACTTACCAAATATTACGGGAAGTCCAGAGGCATCATCGATGTGGACCTTTCTGTGAGGCGGGGGGAGGTCTTCGGTTTCCTCGGTCCCAACGGAGCCGGGAAGAGCACGGCCATCCGAACAATTTTGGACCTCATCAGACCCACCTCCGGCTGGGCCAGGGTGAACGGGATGGACCCCACGAAGGAGGGTGCCAATGTCAGAAGGTCCGTGGGTTACCTACCGTCGGATTTCGGAACCTACAGATCCATGACGGCGAAAGCCTACCTTCGCACCCTTCTGGAGATGATGGACCATAAAGGGCCCGACAGGATCAACGAACTCGCAGGGCGGTTGGACCTGGACCTGAAACGGAGGATCAAGGATTTCTCCCGGGGCAACCGCCAGAAGATCGGTGTGATCTCGGCCTTCATGCACAACCCGAAGCTTGTCATACTGGACGAGCCCACCACCGGTCTTGACCCCCTCATGCAGCAGGAATTCTACAGGATCGTAATGGAAGAGAAGAGCAAGGGGAATACGGTCTTCCTGTCCTCCCATATCCTGGGTGAAGTGGAGGCGATCTGCGACAGGGTGGGCATCATCAGGGAAGGGAGGCTGATAATGGTGGAGAACATGTCCGCCTTCAAGAGGAAGACCGGAAAGGTCCTGAATGTGGAGTTCGAAAAGAAGGTGGACCCGGACATCTTCATGAGGCTCGAGGGTGTTTCGGACATCAAGGTCGGGGGAGACAATGTCCTGATAATGACGGTATCCTCTCACATAGACGGTGTGATAAAAGAGCTTGCCAAGCATACGGTCATCGATCTCACTTACGACGAGGTATCCCTCGAGGACCTCTTCCTGAAATATTACGGCAGGGAGAACGTAAACCATAAGGGGAACGGAAAGGGGGTGTTACCGTGAAGCTCCCCCTCTTCAAGGCCGCCTTCAAGGACCAGCAGACCTCGATGTGGGTATACGTGGGGGTCATGCTGTTCTACGGATTACTGATAATGGTCGCCTACCTTTCGGTGGAGGACATGATGAGCGATCCCTTCTCGAGTGTTGAGGGCGTAACCCTGACGAAGATAGGCACGAATGATGACGATGATGTGTTCAACCTCAAATGGGAGACACGGACGGGGACGGCGGCCCATGTGGCGTTCGGTTTTGATATGGACGAGAACATGGACTGGGCCAATCTCACGATAGAGGACATCGGTGCTTTCGATCCAGGCCAGTTCGAGGAGTTGTTCGCCGATCATATTAGAAATATCTCTCTGGAGGAGTACCTTAGGGAGAACCCTGCCCTTATGGAATTCTTCGAGAACTACACCCATGACAATGGAGATGACATGGACTATCCCGCCCCCATACCGTTCCCGGATGGGGGCCCGGGGATCGAGCTTGTTTATTTCGGGGAGGGTACCTATGCAAACTTCACGAACAGCGGTACATCCAGGCTCTTCGTGGTCGGCCTCATCCCCAACGACTGGAACCTCTCGAACATCACTTTCCTCGGACCGGTGTCCGCCATGGACCTCCGGCAGATGTCCGATTTCGACGAATACCTCGAGGACAACCCGATGATGAAGGCATTCTTCGGAGAGGCTGCCATATCGTTTACCGAGCTTGACGGTTTCATAGCTCTTGAATACTTCTCCATGTGGCCTCTGATGCTCCTGATCTTCCTTGCCATAAAGACCGGAGGGACCGTATCGAAGCATGTTGACGATCAATCCATCGACATCCTGCTGGCGACCGGTTATTCGCGGATAAGGTTCCTCAACGAGAAGATGCTTGTCGTGGCCATGAACCTTGTCCTTGTGGTCCTTGCCGCCTGGGTCGGTGTGGTGCTTGGAATAATGATGATCGGTAAGCCCGTTCCCGTCGCAGGGATCACATTCTCTTTCCTCGGCTCGATCCCGCTGGCCATCGGTATGATCGGCCTCTCTCTCCTTCTATCGGTTCTGATCGATGAGAACTCGAAGACCACGGGTGCCATCATGGGCCTCACCATCTTCATGTTCATGATCCAGATAGTATCGAACATCGCCGGATGGCAGGATGGTCTCGGATACATATCCCTGTTCACATATTATGACATGAGCCAGTTGATGATCGACAGGGCATTCGACCTGGTCAATGTAATTGTACCCTCGGCGATCGGTATCATCTCGATAGCGGCATCATACATTCTCTTTAAGAGAAAGGAGATCCACGCATAATCAGAGGATCCGCTCCTCCTGAAAGGGCCCCACCAGATGGAAGTCGATATCGGTATGCCGGTAATCGATCCAATCCCTTGAAAGGACCCCATGACGGAACCCCTTCAACCTGAGAGACTTGCGGTTATCCCTCTCCCTGAATTCGAGGATGCCATCCATCAGGTACTCGATGGAGTTCTCCATGCTCTCCGGGTGGACCCCAGTCGCCATATCAAGGATGTTCGTGAAACGGTAGGATTTGGACCGTGCTATCAGCACCTGCAGGAATTTCATTAGATCACCGGGGTCCGTTCGGGAGATCAGGGGCGATAGTGAATTGATCAGGAGCACGCCTCCGTGGAACTCCGAAACGAGCTCCTCCATGAGGGATACCAGGTCCATCTGGAACCTCTTGAAGTCTTCCCTGTCCTCGATATTGAATATCCTGTGTCCCTCCTTGAGAACCCTGCCATCCATGTGTTTCGAAAAGAGATCGTACATTCTCACCAGGCCTTCCTGATTGTACATCCTGAACTCGGGTACCTGCCTGATGATCCCGTGCATGACCTCCTTCATTGCACGGTTGGATGAAACGTATATCACGGGGATACCCTGGGAGAGGCTGCAGGCCATCAATTTGTCCAATACCACCTCCTTCCCGCTGAAAGCGGGGCCCTTGAGCAGAACCTGGGAGCCGGAGGGGACGCCTCCATGAAGTAGCTGGTCTAGCCTCGGGATGAGAGACTGGATGAAGTCGATGTTCCTGGCATCCGCTTTTATGACCGGTTTCTTGCCCTTCGGACCATGATGGAGCTTCTGAAGGTAGAATTGCGCCTCCTTGTTCCGGGGGGACATGGAAAGGACGATCGTGTAAAGTTCGGTTGCCGTATTCCTGTTGCCTACTTTGAACGCCGACCTTGCCCTGTCAAGAAGTTTTCTGATATCCGGAGTTCCCTCCTCTTCAGGAGACATTTTTTCTCCGCAGTTCGGGCAGGTCCCCCCGCCTTCCTCCGGGGAAAAAACCATCCTTGCCCCGCATCGGGGGCATTGTTTTGGGAAAGAACCATTAGCCCCCTCCTTTTTTGTGAGATCGAATGATTCCCCCAGGGGTTTCTTGGTGTCTCTAACGTAAGAGGTGAACGAGATGATGTTCCTGGCCTCCCTGGCCGCATGGTCAGGTTCAGGGCCTGTTTCGACCTTCGATGAGGTTTCCATCCTTTCCCGGTATTGGTCCCTGTCCGGTTCGATGTCCGGTTGTGGCTCGTCGGGGGGGGTCTCAGGATCGTTCTCGATCACTGGAGGCATTTCAATGTCGGTATCCAGGTCCTCATCATCATCCTCCAGATCCTCGGCCAGGGGTGTGGGTTCGGGAAGTTCGCCCTCAAGTGGATAATCTGGCTCCTGTTCGGTATCCATATCGGGCGGTATTGTCTCGGACATGATCCTGTCGAACGTCACATCGTCGACCTTGAACTTCTCCTTTAGAGCCCTGAGCATTGACATCTCATCATCGGAAATGGTCCCATCCTTCAATGCATGGCTTATCATGTCCCTCATGATAACATCCGTGCTCTGTTCGATCATCACAGTTTCCGACCCTTTACGTGGGGGCCGGTCTTCTATGTTCAAAGCCTCCAGGACCAGATCCCTGTCCTCGGCTTCATCGGGAACGGGAGGGATGGCCTGTTCTGTCACTTGGGTTTCCCTCTCCTCGTTTTCCTCCCTGATTGGGGCTTCCTCGACAACGGTATCCTTCTTGCGCCTGCTGGTCCTTGAACGCTTTTTCGATCGTCCACCCGTTTTTTTCCTGCCCAATCTCATCCATCCAGAACCTCCGGGTCCGACACAGCAGGAGGTATTCACGGTGGAATGGTCGGTTATATCAATTAAGCTTTTCCTAAAAAGAATTCGCGGACGTCATCAAGGTCGCTCTTTGATCCTTTGAGGTCCGGAATGTTCTCTTTGAAATGTACTGCCCTTTTATCCAATATGAAGGCCAGACCCCGTTCGGTCTCTGACCTGATCATCCTGCCGATGGCCTGCAGAAGCCTCCGTGACGCGGGTGCGTGTACGGTATATTCCCAACCCTTGCCGAACTTCATGTCGTAATAGGAGGAAAGCGCTCGCTGCCTCGCATTCGGTTTGGGATACGGAATTCCAACGATCAGGACCATCTCAAGACTTTCACCGGGATAGTCCATACCTTCCGAGAGCCGGCCCCCAAGCACCGATACAAGAACCCCGTTCCTGCTTGATCTGAACCTTTCGGCAAGGTCCATGATATCGGATTGATGCGACCCTCTCTCTTCGATATAGACCGGTCTTTCCATAATTATCTCGGGGGGCAGCACCGTCCCGTCCTCCAGTTCCAGGTTTCCGAGGATGGACCCCATCAGGTCAAAGGATGGGAAAAATACCGCGGTGTTCCTGTCAGGGGCCGAACCAAGCATCCTCAGGACCCTTTCCCTGTATCTGGACCTCATGTCGGGCTGCTTCATCATGGTCTCGTAATTGGTGGAGAGGTCATCAATGTACATCACTTTCCTGTTCACGGCGGGGAACGGGGGTGGAAGCTTCACGAGTGGAGTGTCGGAAGGGAGCCCGATGGTGTCCCGGTATTCGTCAAGCGGGCTCAGGGTCCCGGAGAGATGGATGGAGGAGAATGCCTCTTTCAGTGCACTCGTGATGAGGCCAGGGTCCATTGCGAACGCTTCGAGCAAGAGTTCCCCCCCGCGCTTCCCCTTCACTATCAGCGGCGTGTATCTTTCGAATTCAAGCTCGTTCCAGAGAAGGTAGAACCTTGCCACTGAATGGATGTAAGACCGTGGAAGCTTCCCTTCCGCTTTCCTTCTATCCTGGATCGCCATTCCATGCTGGAGCATCTCCGATGCCATGGAGGTAATATTGTTCGAGTTTGTCCTGAACAGGACCATCATCGTTTCCGTCAAAGTGGAAGGGGGAACCAGCCCGTCCTCATCGATAAGGAACTCCAGGGCGATCTCTTCCATTGCATCCGAAACGGTCTGTATGAAACCGTTGATGGTCCTCCCCCCACCGATATCGTGGTCCCCGTTCTTTTCAACCTCGAGCTGTGCAAGTTTCAGAGTGACCGTCGAGAGGGTGATGGACCCGAGGTCTCTGGCAAATGAGGCCAGGTTATGGGCTTCATCAACGATCACTATGATATCCTCCAGTGTGCAACCCATCCACTCGAGCAGCCTCCTTCTGATGAATGGGGAGAGGAAGAAGATGTAAGGGGCCGTGACAAGTACGGCCTCCGCGATCATTAGCTTGGTGACCTCGTACGGGCATATATCCAGCTCCAGGCTCCTGGCCACGAGCTCTTCGGCAGTAGGGGAATTTTCCCTTGCCCATCTTCGGACCTCAAGACCGTCATCCAGAAGGAATGCGGAATAATATTTGCATTCCTTTCCACCAGTCGGCTTTCCAAGGAGGGCGCAGTTGGTATTCCTCTTGCGCTCCCCACACATCTTGGAAAGCTCTTCAGGGTTTCCCGTAATGAATTCGGGGTCCTCCGATGTGAGAGGACACATGTTGTTCCTCCCCTGGAGAGCCGCGCATATGCCGTTCTTGAGCCCCCCGTCCCATGGGGAATCCGGACCCCATTGTGTGTATCGCTGTGGTTCGGCGCTCCTTGCCGTTGAGGACGCATTCCCGATATCGTTGTTTAGCTCTTCAAGGATCCGATCGACCATGTCATCGGCCGGAAGTGTGGTACTTACCTCTTCAGAACAGGCTGGTAATAGTCTGTTCCTTATCTTTCGGAATTCCTCCACCACCTGCTTTTGCTGGGAGTTTGTACGAGTGAGGTAAAGGACACGTTTTCGACCTTCATAAGCCGCGGCCAGGCACGGAGCAAGGGCTGAAACGGTCTTTCCAGAGCCCGTCCCCGCCTCTATCACAACATGCCCCCTTTCGGAAACCGCCCTGTTTATGTTCTCTATAATATCGAGTTGGATCGGGCGGGGTTCGTAAGGAAACAGCTTCATCGGGTCCATCGGTTTCCGCTTTCCATTGACCATTTGGGCTTAAAGGAAGGATGCGGAGAGGGTTCGCCGAAAGAGAAATTAGTCCGATACCTTTTACCATAGGAGATCATACCTGTCGACAGGAGGCGGGCCCGTGAGAATGATGGTGAAATGCGGGGATGAGAACTGCAAGACAGAATTCTACGTTGACAGCAAGGAGCCGGTCTGGGTATGTACCAAATGCGGTAGGGAGATCACCAACCGTTACTACCCTTTCCTGACAGCGAAGCTGATGCAGGCCAAGATCGATGGAGATCCTGCCAATTGGAAGGAAATGTATTCCGAACTTCTCAGGTCCGCAAGGATAGAGATCGCTGCAAGAGGCGTCAGGACGGAGGAGGTTGCATTCCTTGAGAAGGCGGCATCGGAACTCGCGGGCCCAGGCTCACTATCCAATAGCGAATGGCGTTCGAAACACGATATGCTGCTTCAACAAGCCAGAGAATTCATCCTTTCGATCGAACAGGCGGGATAGTCCTTCCATCACCGCATGTCATTCGCCCTCGATCCTCTCTTCCTCTTCCGGGGTAATGAAACTTGAACCCGTCCTTCCGCCCCCCTTGGAGAGGACCGCCGGTTGTGAAACGTCCCTTTTCATCCCGTCCCTTTCCTCGGAATAATGGATATATTCCTGGATATCCTTCTCGTACTCGTCCAGTTCCTCGTTGATCAGTGTCATCTTCTGGTTGGGTGTCTCTTCGATCTTCCCGATCCCGAAGAACCTCTTCAGACCTTCCAATACCATGATCGAAACCCCACAATGGCATTTTGAGTATGGTCCGGGTGACTATATCAACTTTTTGAGGTCAGCAAGGATCGATCTTCTGGCACGATGTCATGTCACGATGGCATCCAGCCTATCTTCCTCGACCGCCCTGCGGACCTCCATGGCCAGCCTTCTGCCCGTCGAGACCGTTCTTCTCCAAAGGGAATTGCCGTAGGGATGGCCAACCCACATATGGACATTGGTCCCTCCACCGATCCTCGGTGCCACATCGTATATGAAGAAATCAAGGTCCTTGTCAACGCATGTTTGAAGACAGAACGGGCCTATGATGCCCGGATCGTAATGCTCCCTGGAAGCTTTAACATATTTCTCGGCCATGGCGAAAACCTTCTCCAGCAGCGACTCCCTGAGAGTGGCACTGTTGTGCCCGCACACGGTGTACTCGGGCAGTACCTGATCTTCTCCGAGGGTCATCTGTTGTGGGGCCGGAAGTCGTACATGTCCGTCGAGCGACGTCTCGAACCTCCAATCCACCCCAAGAAGCTCCAGAGGGGACATTTCTTCTTCCAGGGGGGAGTAGAAGAAGTCGAAGTTGAAGACAGGTCCGATCACGTAGTGTTCTATCCTGGCGGTCTCCAGGGTCTCCCGGTCTATTATCCCCCCGGCGATCAGTTTCTCCGACTTCTGACTGTATTCTTCGAATGATGAGCAGGTGAAGAAACCCCTTTCGAGCTTCTTCTGTTTGTGGTGCAGCTTCACTATGGCAAGCCTATCTATTTCATGAGGGTCCTCGATCCTCTCCGGAAACGGCAACCCAGCCTTCTCGAGAAGCCAGTAATAGCTCTGCCGCTCCTCCCTCTCCTCCGATCTCAACATGTTCCGGGACCCCACCATGGGCACCATGAAGTTCTCCTCGATCTCACCCATGCCAACATAGGATGTGAACGATCGGTTGGGGACCCACAGGACATTGTTATCCCTGAGCCATTTCTGCCATCTTTCCTCCATGACCTCCCTGTAACGGTCGACAATTATCGGCTCGTCGATGATGCCTCTGACCATTTTTCCGTCCCTGTCCCTCTTTGCTCTGAAATAATGAGCGTAGGTCCTTTCACGCCCTTTTTGGCAGAAGGCCGCTGTCCTGAATCCCTCCTCGACCGCACCGTCACACGTATCCAGCGCCGAATGGGAAGCAATGACCCCGAGCATTACCTTGTCAGCATCATAATCCATGACAAGGTCCTGAACCGTCTTCCTGTCCATCATGGAACATCACCGATAGGGGGTGAAAGACGGTATCCGTTATGAAATATTCTATTGACCCGGCCGAACGGAATATGTACAATAATTTACTTATATACCAGCCGGCGGTCAATTCATAAACGATCTGACCAATAACCCAAAAGAGAAGAAGTTATACGGATCATCATTCGGGGCAGGACGATGCAGTTCTCCACGGTATTCAGGGCAGCCGCGGTTCTCGTGGTCATGCTGGTTGCCGTTTCGAACATTTTGGACCTCATCGGAGAACCTCACAACTACAACCTGGACCCGGACGGTATGGACAGTAATGCGATACCAGGAATAGATACCGACGGTGACTCCCTCAAGGATATCCACGAGGATATAGACCTTGACGGTGTCGTATCCGGAGGAGAGAGGTCCCCGACCGATCCATACAATCCCGATACGGATGGGGATGGCATCCTTGATGGTGATGAGTTCGAGATGCTGTCAGAACGGGCTTTCAACTCATCGTCCGCACCGAACTGGGTTCTCAGGTTCTTCAGAAGCCCGAAGTATTTCCCGACGGCCATGGGCCTTCTTGGTCCGCTTGGGGATATGGACCTTGATGGCAATGTCAATATCCTGGACCCCGATTCCGATGGGGACGGTTTACCGGACGGAGAGGAGCTTGTCCTGGGTCTGGACCCGCTGGATCCGGATACCGATGGGGACACGATACCCGATCCCGAAGACCTGCACAACGGCTTCTCGGTCGATGAGGATGGCGATGGGATGGACGATCAATGGGAGGCTTGGTATGATGTGTCGCTACCGGAAGAAGACCCCGACGGTGACGGTCTGACGAATTTCCATGAGTTCGTCAGGGGTTCGGACCCGACAAGACGGGACGCTTCTCAAGGGCATTTCGGTACTTTTTCCATATACGACCTCATGAGCCATATCGACCCATTCTCCCCGGTATTGACAACGAAAGGAGGCGGCCCGTCATACCACCGGGTGGCAACGTTCTCCGTCTATACTGGTTCGGGTTGGGAACGGGACACCCTGCCACGCTCCCCCGTC
>JAFGJI010000078.1 GCA_016929175.1 Thermoplasmatota archaeon
AGGCCGGTCTCAATCCCCATCTCCTTGAGATGACAAACATAAGGGAACACTGCTCGTGGGTACACACGGACTGCGGTCTTGCAAGCCAAAAATCCAGGGACCTTGTTTCGATGACGGTGGCAAAGTCTAGGTTGCTTCAGCCCATTCCGGCCATGAGCATAGACGTTACCCAGAGGGCCCTGGTGATCGGGGGAGGTGTTTCCGGGATGACCGCGGCGCTGTCCCTTGCCGATCAGGGTTACGAGACCGTTCTTGTGGAGCGGAGGGACCGGTTGGGAGGCCGGTTGAACGAGCTTCACTACACGGTCGAGGGGATCGACATAAGGGAGCTTCATAAGGACCTGGAGGAGAGGATGGATGCCAGTGATAGAACGAAGGTCTACCTGTCAACATCCGTATCTTCCGTGAATGGGTATGTGGGGAACTACGAGGCGGAGCTTGAAACCACCGAAGGCATGGTCGTGGAGAAGATCGGCGCGATCATCGTTGCCGTTGGTGCCGATGAACACAGACCTTCCACCTTTGGCTACGGGTCCGATGTCAGGATCAGGACCCAGTCGGAAATGGAGGACTACCTTGCAGGGATCAGACCCGATATGGTCAAAGACGGAGAGACCTTCGCGTTCCTCCAGTGCGTGGAGAGCAGGGAGAAGGGAAGGGAGTACTGCTCGAGGATCTGCTGCATGGGGGCCCTCAAGAACGCACTTAAGATCAAGGAGCTTAACCCGAGGGCGGAGGTTTTCATCCTTTACCGGGACCTGATGACCTACGGATTCTTCGAGAGATACTACATGCAGGCCAGGGACAAGGGAGTGATGTTCCTGCAGTTCGATCCGGAGAAAAAGCCAGGGGTCGAGGTCGGGGACCGGATCACGTTGAAGGTCTGGGAGCCCATGCTCGGAGAAGAACTCGAGATATCGGCCGACCATCTGATACTTTCCTCGGGTATGAGACCATACGAAGAGAACGAGAGACTGGCCAGAATGCTGAAGGTCCCCACGAACCAGGACGGGTTCTTCCTGGAGGCACATGTGAAGCTAAAGCCGGTGGATTTCTCTACGCGGGGAGTATTTCTTGCCGGTTGCTGCCATCTACCCAAGTTCATGGGCGAATCCATATACCAGGGGCAGGCAGCCGCTGCAAGGGCCGCAACATTGCTGTCAAGCCCCTCCCTCGAGGCGGAGCCGAACATCGCGGTTGTGGATATCGATATGTGCTCCGGCTGCAGGACATGTATCTCTCTGTGCCCCTACAATGCCATAGACTCCGTGACAGAGGAGATCGACGGGGTGGAGGTGACCCACGCCCTGGTGAACGAAGGCCTCTGCCAGGGCTGCGGAACCTGCGCCGCCGCATGCCCATCAGGGGCCATTTATCAGAGGGGCTTCAAGGATGATCAGATACTGGCCATGGTCCGGGCGATCGGCTCCTGCAAGTCAGGGGGTGGCAGCTGATGACCGAGGACGGCTTCGAGCCCAACGTGATAGCTTTCCTCTGCAACTGGTGCTCCTACGCCGGTGCGGACCTTGCCGGAACATCCCGGCTCAAGTACCCTCCGAACGTACGTGATATCAGACTGATGTGCTCGGGAAGGGTGGACCCGGTATTCATACTGGAAGCGCTCAGGCAGGGAATAGACGGAGTGCTTGTTGCGGGATGCCATCCGGGAGACTGCCACTACCAGTCCGGGAACTACAAGACCAACAGAAAGGTCAGACTCCTCGGGAGATTGCTCAAGGAGCTCAACATGGAGCCCGAGAGGGTCAGATTCGAGTACATATCTGCATCCGAAGGGCAGAAGTTCGCCGATGTGGTCACCGATTTCGTTTCTCAGCTCAAGGAGCTCGGTCCCAATCCGCTCAAGGGGGAATGCCATTGACCATTGAGAAGCTGAAGTTCGGTTTCTACTGGGCGGCATCCTGCGGGGGCTGCGAGATAGCGGTACTGGACATCGACGAAAAGATACTGGATGTCGTTGCAAGAGCCGATATCCTCTTCTGGCCGGTGGCGATCGATACGAAATACAAGGACGTTGAGGCAATGCCGGACGGGCACATGGACGTCTGCTTCTTCAACGGGGCCGTGAGGACCACCGAACAGGAGGAGCTCGCGCATCTTCTGAGAAAGAAGTCGAAGTATCTGGTGGCCTTCGGCTCCTGCGCGGTGACCGGGGGAATACCCGGTCTGGCAAACATCACGAACAGGGAAGAGGTCTTCCGGACGGCTTACCTCGACAATCCCTCGACCATCAACGAGGAAGGCGTATTGCCTTCAACGGAAAGCATTGTGAAGGAAGGGAAATTGACCCTCCCCGGGTTCTACGATACCGTGAAGTCTCTTGACCAGGTCGTTGATGTGGACTACTATCTTCCCGGTTGTCCTCCGCCGACGAACCTCATACTCGATGCTGTGACAGCCATCTTCGATGGAAGGCTTCCACCGAAGGGGACGGTCATCGCGCCGAACAAGTCCGTCTGCGATGAGTGCAGGTTCGAGAAATCTGAAAAGAAGATCACCAGAATAAGAAGGATCTACGAGGTTGAAAAGGTCGAGGAAAAGTGCCTCCTGGAGCAGGGTATCATCTGCTACGGACCCGCGACAAGGGGGGGCTGCGGTGCCCGATGCCTTGATGCGAACATGCCGTGCACTGGATGCGGTGGTCCGACACCGAACTCTCTCGATCAGGGAGGAAAGATGATCTCTGCACTGGCATCGATCCTGGGTCTCGACAATGAGGAGTCCATGACAGACGAGGAGGTGGAGAAACTCCTCGATGGTGTGGTTGACCCGATAGGGACCTTCTACAAATACGGGCTTCCCACTGCACTCATAAACAGGAGGGTCGAGAAATGAAGGAGATAACGATAGACCCGATCACGAGACTCGAGGGGCACG
>JAFGJI010000079.1 GCA_016929175.1 Thermoplasmatota archaeon
GGAACATACAGAGCGGAGAGGTCTCCTACAGGAAGGGGTGCCAGGTGGGAATATTCTTTCCACAGGGCCTATCCCCGGGAGAGATGGATATCAGCATCAGTTTCGGGCCGGACTATTATCACGAGAACACCGGCAGCGGGATCATCGCGGGAGGCATCTCAGCATTGGTCACCATCATCGCGTCCATTCTGGTCTACAAGAGTATGAGCAGGGAGAGCGAGGTTCTCTTACTGGAGGCCGGAGGGAGGGAATACGCCCTCGGCGGTGAAGGCGGGGACCTGAGCGATGCATACCTGAGGATATCCAAGATCGTGATCCCCAGGATGAAGGAGAACACAGGTCCGGAGAACATGCGTCCCGGGGTAACCCTCGGAAAGGACCTGATCGATGAAGATGAGGCAAAGGCCATAGGAGAACAGCTGAAGAGAAGACCGGGCGGCAGCGGGAAGATGATAGTACATCAGTGCCCGGAGTGTATGGGGACGGAGCTTTACTTCGAATCGGGATTCATGACAGGGTACAAGTACCACTGCAAGAACTGTGATTACGTGGGGTCCTTCGTGATCGAGAAGCAGGTCGATTTCGATCGGTGAACCCGCAGGGGCCATGGAAACCCCTGTTCATCGGGGCGGCTCAGTAGAAGTTCTTCCTCGGCGGCCTTTCCTCACGGGGCCTTGCCTCGTTGACCTTCAGCGTCCTGCCCTGATATTCCTTCTGGTCTAGGGCATCGATGGCAGCTTTTGCCTCGTCGTTGTTCTCCATCTCGATGAACCCGAAGCCCTTGGACCTGCCGGTCATCCTGTCCGTGATTATCTTGGCCGTAATTACCTGCCCGTATTCCGAGAAGAGCTCCGCGAGGTCGTTCTCGGAGGTACTGAAGGGGAGATTCCCCACATATATGTTCATTCTCAACATCTCCTGGAACCATGACCGCGGGCCGCTCCTTCAGGTGATCTCCGTCGGAAGGACCTTCCGGAGTGGGGCGGTCACGGGGACCCAAAGGTCTGGTCCCTAAAACCCCCAAACATTCATAATATTTAAGATGAACAGTTGAAAACCAATTTTTTTAGCCTTGAAATGCCAAAAGATGTCATGACGCATCCATGGACGTTTGGGAAAATAAGGGTTATAATCGTTTTTAACGGATTTATCCCCGAAAAGAAAACAGGAGGGAGATCGATGAAGAGAAGCATGGTCGTATGGAGCGTCGCTCTGATGTTCTTGATCACATCCATTGAAGTGTCGACCGTCACATTCGGAGAGAAGGGATCCGCGTGCAATACCTTCGAGCCTGCAGATGTTCCATCCTGCGGGACCGGAGAAAGGGACCAGGGGATATCTCCATTCCCGGGAAGCCCTTCGCTTTCCGACCTTTGTCTGGGGGAAGTAGTTCACTCCCCCAATACGGATGCGATGATATCGGACGTGACAGACGCTGACCATCCCGATCGGTTCGATACGAGGATGTACTGCGTGGAACCTCCCACGAGGGCATCAGATGCTGAGAACGAAAATGACCAGCATGATTTCGCAAACGGATCGAAGATCAATGGATGGGTGGAAACGATCGACGGAACCCTCACCTACGATCCAGATGGAACGGTATCCGACCGGAGGGATTGGTACAAGCTCCAAGTCACGGATATAGATGAACTTGCCAACACCGTCGATGGTGTGAGAAAGGTTTCAATTGAACTTTCAAGCTACACCGATGGCAGCGGTGGATACGATGATCTTTACGAATACTCTGTCGTGAACGACCAGTTGGCGGACGAATTTGCCGATCTCCTGTCCATCAGCCTGATCTACTACGATCCCTGGGTTGGATACGTCGACATGGGAGACGGGGTCTTCCTCTTCGACGACCAGGACGATTCGGACGGATGGGTTTGGGACGGGGACAATTCACTCTATCCCGGAGATAATTGGACCACGTCTTTTAGAACACCCGTGAACTCCGAGGGAGAGGAGGATCCTGACGGGTTCGCAAACGGTCTCACCGAGGTTGGCTGGTATTACATCGGTGTCGAGTTGGATTTCTACCTCCGGGACCAGTTCTGGAGCAGGGACCTTTTCTCGGTGGAATATTCGCTAAAGATTGATGCGAGCACCCGGGAGAGCACGGACCAGGGATCGAACGCCTTCGAGGATGCCCAGTTCTATGGTGGGGATGAGCCAAAGTACCTGGATTCCCGTTCGAACCAGGTGGACTGGTACAAACTGCAGGGTTCCGACCCATCGAAGATATGGAACATCTCCATCACACTGGATCGGAAGGTGGGTTTCGGTTTCATAGATGATCCCGATTACATGGACAACTGGTTGTGGACCTTTGTCGTCTGGAGGAACTTCGGAGAGGACAGGATGTGGAACACGGAAGATGATCTATGGGTCTACGATTATGCGATCATGAGCTTCTTCATTACAGGAGGACGGTTCGTAAGCAACACCAACCAGAACATGAGCTTCAATTACCGGAGTCGGGCTCTTGAGAACGAGAGGAGAGAGGTATACATAGGAATAGTCATGGAGCCTGTAATGATCAGGATAGAGAACGACGAGATCAAGGGATTTTACTACTATTCTCCATTTCCATCCTGGAATAACTACTCCGTGACAAGCAACATCCGGGAGGAGGTCCCGAACAGATCTCCGGAACGGTCCGAACTGGAGATATCCTCCGATTGGCCCGGACATTCCGCAGGAGGGCATTACGGGACCATCTTCACCTTCAACATCACCTACACCGACCAGGACAATGACCCCCCGGAGGAGCTTAACCTTGTCCTCGATCCGCTGACAGTGGATGAGAAAGTGATAGATATGACACAGTACCCGGCGGATCCTGAGGATATCGATCATTCGGACGGCAAGGAATACTCCTATTCCGTTATGGGAGAGGAACTTGGCGATCAACCCTCACCGCATGTGGTCATGGTCAATGCGACCGATCTGATATCTGTGACATCGATCAGGGTACCTGGAGGGACAGGAGACCTCTACTATAACAGAACGCTCTACGTCTGGGATGACGATCCAGTCTTCCTTAACCCGATAAACCCAAGAGAGTTCCATCTGACGGAGGACGGAGGGTCCGAGGAGATGGAGCTCGAGGCGCACAACGTCAACGGGATATTCTCAGACCCGGAAAGGGATTTTCTGGGCTTCCAGATATTCAATACAACCTCGGAGAGCTGGGATACGGGCTATGACTCGGACCTGCTTCATATCGATGTCGAGGAGAGATCTGGGTACTGGTATGCAGTGTTGACACCAAAGGCAAACCAGAACGGGAACGAGACCGTGAAATTCATGGGATCGGACGAGCATTCCAACATCACTGCGGATGTTCTGTTCATGGTGGAACCCGTCAATGATCTTCCAAAGGTATTCTCCGTCATGGTCCATGGAGCTGAGTTTGAGGTGGACGATGCGAGACCGGAATATCCGGTGATCGACCTTTCCGATCTGGTGCTTGTACTGGAGGATGAGGAACTTGTCATCGAGATCATTGCCGAGGACATGGACACGGACAGGGAAAAACAGCAGCTCAACTACGAGCTGGAGAGATACCAATCGGACGATTGGGAGGGAGAGCTCGAAGTGGACCCGTTGACAGGTCGGATCACACTGGTTCCAAACAACGATGATGTCAGGGACAAGAATTCGAACATCGTCGTCTCCATCGATGACGGGACCATCGATGGCGTCATAAAACTGAGGATAATTCTGGAGATCACCAATGTCCGCGACGTACCAAGAATATCCCTTCCGGCTTCCCTTAGGACCGTGTACGAGAAGGGTGAGGAGATCTCCATCATCCCAATCTTGGAGGATCCGGACCTGGGAGACACTCTTGTGGTTTCGGTCAATATGGAGGACGAGATAGATGGGATCGATCCCATTACGGACCAGCTTCCCCATGCAGATCTGGTAAAGGACCTGGAATGGGGTTTCAACGAGATCATCGGATCGTTCTGGCTGAAGACCGACGATTGGAAGATATGGCAGGGACCCGGAGGATTCATCGGCATCGTCAATATCACCGTTGTGTTCATGGTTGTGGATTCGATGGCAGCCATGGATTTCATTTCAGTGGATCTGTCATTAACATGCCCCGAAGGACCGATCTACCCGGAGGATTACGATGATCCACTGACAGCGGGGGAGTACTCTTATTCGATCTACGACGAGCATCCTCTGGAGACCCCCTCGGTCTCCGAGGGTCTGAGGGTGAACTTCAAGGTAGACAGGCTGGTAAGGACAGTATTCGGCGATGAGATGGAGCCAAGATGGGAATACGATGGTGAGGTGATATCCAAGAAGAAGGATTTTGACCACACCTTCGATGACCACGGCCCGAAAACGGTCTATCTTTACTTCGAAAAGGACAATATGGACACAACAGCCCAGAAGATGGAAATGAAGTTCATCCTGGTGGTATACGAAGAGCCATTGGACCATGGTAAAGACAATGCCAGTTTAGCGTGGGTGGTCCCGGTGCTGATCGTCGCAGTGTTGCTTATAATAACGATGCTGGGGATCGGTTTTTTCCTCATCCTCAGAGGAAAGAAGGAGCCTCCGGCTCCATCCGATGAAAATTACTTGAAGGGCTCCGATCCCGTAGAAGAGCTCGTGGAAGGCCCTGGTCACTTGCCTCAGGGCCCCGTGGGAATATCCCCGGTTAAGGACGTGATCGAGATGAACGGGCCGCCTCCCGGAAGAGATGAAGGCCCCCTGTCAATTCCATGTCCCCACTGCGGGTCCCCTGTGCAAGATGGATGGTTCCTCTGCCCCGAATGCAAGAACCCTCTGGAGTGAGAACCGTTCACATGGTTCCTGACATGCCGCAGTAGGGGCAGGTTATCTGATGGGAACCCACGGGCAGTTCTATATGTCCGCCGCACTGGGGGCATTCCACCGTTATCATCTGGGTTGTAGCTCCGGGAGGCGGCGCGGGTGCCAGATGTGGGTCATGGTGATGGATCCGCGCGGGGTCCATGTAGTGCGGAGCGTCGATCATTTCCTCATCTGCATGCTCTATCGCCTGATGGACGGTCCCTGCTGCCGCGTTCTTCCCTATCTTTGCCCTTGTAATGAAATAATCTATGAAGGCGAGGACCAGGGCAACGATCAGAAGAATGCCGGTGATCAGTATTATGAGGTTGTTCTCCACGAGGAAGATGGAGATGATTATGATGGCCATGGCCATCGAGAACATCGCCACATGAGCTGCGGGGACCCACCCGGGTATCCTGGTCACGCCCGCCAGTATGTCCTTCTTGCCGGGAAGCAGTATGTACGTGATCATGAGCAGCACGAAGGTTATTAGAAGGAGCACCTCGGACAGCAACCAGTAGGGATCGAGTCCAGCCATCGGACACCGAGAAGTCCACTGTTATTTATCTATTACGAATGAAAGGGCGAATATCACAGATCCATCATCCCACAGCCCTTCCCCTTGCGGGTTCATGCACGAACCTCAGCACAAGCAGGGCGGCCACCGTTCCCATGAATGCGGATATGAGGAACGGGACAGTATAACCCGGGAGGTCCATCAACAGGATGTTGTAGTAACGATCATGTGTATGGTCCCATACAAGACCACCCGCCAGGGAACCTATCAGCGAGCCGACATTGGAGTATGCCTGGATCGTCGCTATGAGCCGGCCTCTTATACGGACCGGTGAAAGGTCGGCCTGGAGCGACCTCGTGGCGGGGGTGGCGATCTGCCTTCCGGTGTCCTTACCGGCGAAGAACACCCAGGATAACCAGTAGCCCAGGGGTAAAAGAGGTGTCAAGGACATGATGATCGTCGAGAGCTTGGATACAAGGCTTCCGTAAACCACGAAAGGCTTCTTTCTGGTCCTGTCGGAGAGCACCCCCGAAGGGAACACGAATATCAAACCTACGGCCTGGGACAGGCCGAAGAGTATGGAAAAGACCTCGTTGGGCATGCTGAAGGCCCTGTCCATGAACAGGAACATGACGACAGAGCCCACGGACCAGGAGAACCCTTCGAAGAAGGAATTCGAGTAAAGGAAATACAGCGACCTCTTTATACGGGGTTTGAGCTTTTTCAAAGCCTTTGCAGCCTCCATCCGCCTCCGGTTCAGGTCCTTCAGGACCGGGAGTGCATCCCTCAGCATAATCAACCCGATGATCGCCCCGGCAAGCGAGATGACGCTGGTGAAGTAGAAGGGCATGCGCACGGACGCCAGCTCGCTCGTGTGCAGTCCGTATCTCGCAATGAACTGAATGCCGGACCCGATGAAAGGACCGGCTATGAACCCGATATTCGAGATGATCATGTAGATGGAGATCGCCCTGCTCCTTTTTTCGCGTGGGGCGGAATCCACCACCAGAGCCTCACCTACTGGCCATACCATTGCGGATGCCACTCCCTGGAGCAGTCTCACGAAAACAAGCCCGAACCAGCTGTCGGGGATGGTGAATAAGAATGCCAGGACCGAGTATGTGAACATGCCCGCAATGATGACCTTCTTGCGGCCTATACGGTCGGATAGCTTCCCGAACGGTCTTGCAAGAAATGCCCGGGTCAGCATGAACGATGCCAGAAGGATACCGACCTCGGTCCCCCCTCCGCCGAGGAGGAGCACGTAGGAGGGGAACAGGGGAAGGATCAGCCCGAACCCGAGATAGATGGTGAAGGCGAGAGCGGAGGCAACAATGAGGTTTCTCACCCAGCTCCCGGACATCGGTTCCCTGTCCTTTTACCGATCATTCCTCGACGTATGCAACAAGACCCTGGACCGTGATGAAGGCCGCCCCCTTGGTACAGTGGACAAAGACGTAGTACTCGCCCGGGACGGATATATCGTCCTCGGTGAAGTTCCAGGAAACGACCTTCGATCCAAGCACCTGAACGGTCTCGTTCGCCATCAGCTTCTCGTAGGGGTTGTAAAGAAGGACCTCCACCGTGTTGGTCGAGATCTCCTGTGCGTAGAAGCCCCCGACCGAGATATCTATCTCCATGTACTTCGCGTTCTTCTTGACCGTCCAGTTCACTTCGGTCGTGTTGCTGATGATCCTTACCCCCGGTATCAGGGGCTCCCCGATCAATACCTGGGTGCTCGACGAGATCTGCGTGTCACGGGGAACTATTGTGATGAGGACGGAAGCGTTGTCCCTAGCGTTATCCTCGTCGTAGACCGTAAGGGTAACGGTGTATTTTCCCTGGGTATTGAATACGTGAACGACGGTTGCGTTCTCGGTGCTTTCCGGTTTTGTACCGTCCCCCCAGTTCCAGATGTAGCTGAGGATGCCGTTTGCACTCAGGTTGCCGGTGTAATCCTCATCGTAGGAGCCGTTACCATCGAAGGTCACCATATCCCCCTCCCTTGCGAATTCCGAGTCCACGGTGAGTCTCGCGATGGGAGGGATGTTGGGTTTGTCGGTCGTCCCGTTATCATTATCACCGCCACCTTCGCTGCCCCTGAAGGAATCTACTATCCCGACGATCCATGGCACCGCTATGAAGGCGACTATTACCAGGATCAAAACGGCCGCAACGACCCCGATGACCGTCAAAACACTCTTCTTTTTCATTGTTCCCACCCTCGGGCCAGCAGACTCGCTCCGGTAGGTGATTGGACGAAGGCGTTCATTAATGTTTTGGAGGCTTGATAGAAGGTATTACGGACAGGGTTTCACCTTGAGCCTCTCCTCCTTCTGGATCTTGCGCTGGAGTATCCTGTCGAGTATGAGCTTCATGTAGACGGCATCGTGTTCCAGAAGGGGGGATTCCGAGATCACCCTGAACTCCCAGTCCTCGTGATCGAGCATCATCTCTGCCATCGGGTCGAACCTGAGGTCCCCCTTCTTGATGGGTGTCGCCATGATCTTGTCGCCGTCGGCATGCTCGACACCTGAGAAATGGGTGTAGAAGCTGTCGGACCTGGTGACGGCGCGGACACGGTTGAAGAGTTCCTCGAAATCGTCTATCTCCCTGAGCATGCCTCCTTCCCTGGAGTGGATGTTGGGGATATTGAGGACCGGAATGGTCCGCTGCACCCTCTTGATGATGGTCAGCACCTCATCGAGGGAGCCGAAGACCTTCTGCCTCCCGCTGGTCTCTATCCCTATCTGTGTATCGTAACCGAGTTTCCTGAACCGGTCCCTCAGGCTCCTGACCTCCTTTACCGCAAGCTCCAGGGCCTCGTCCGGTGTGCGCTCGTGATACATGCCTATGGTGATCGAGAGCACGTCGGCACCAAGGGTCTGTGCCATCTCCCCGGCCCACATAAGGTTCTCCATGGACCTGTCCCGGTATGTGGGGTCCCCCAGAAGGTCCATGTAGTAGGGTGAGTGGATGGAGAGCTTGACATCGAGCTCCTCGCCGAGCTCCCTTATCAATGCAAGGTCCTCCGGGATCTCCCTCTGGGGTCTGAGGAGCTGGATCTCCATGGCATCAAGCTGAAGTGCATGTATATCCTCGATACCGTCCTTCAATGTCCTGCCCTTGCACGAGAGCGGTATGCCTGCTGGACCGAACCTTATCTTCATCACGTTTCACACCCTGTGTTTCTTCCTCATATCGCCCGTTGTGCATCCCTTGGTACGCATCGAATCCTTGTCCTTATTCTTTGGATGGTGGTTGTATTTATATTTATTGGAAAAAATACCTGTTCTATCCCCTGTCAAGTCCTTCAAAGAGTGATCTTCCCCTTCTTTAGCAGCATTTCGACAGCCCTGTCAGCCGCGTTCTCAAGCTTTTCCTCGCCGGAAAGCTCCTCGTCGACCATCCTGTTCTGGTCATCGATGAGCTCCCGGGCATCCCTTTTCATCTGGTCCCTTTCCTGCCTCAGTGCAATGACCTTTTCCCTCAGGTCCAATGCCCTCTGGTGGTAGGCATCCGCCTGTTTTCTGACCTTCAGATACTCCTCATGCCTCTTGTCTGCCTCCTTCCGCAGGTGATCGAGCGTCGGTTTCATCGCATCCATCTTCTCGTTGAGCTCCCCGAGCCTGCCGAATATCTCCTGGACACGGGCATGCTCCTCGTCGGCGAGCCGCCGGTATTCCCTGACCTCCTCCTCCTTGTTCTGGGCTTCCACCCTTGCCGCCTCGAATACAGGCTCTTTGGCCCTGAGCTCCGCAAGTTTCTTTCTGTACACCTCGATGGACTTGACGATCTCCCTCTCCTTTGCAAGGGTGTGCGACCGTGTCTGATAGAGCTCCTCGAGCTTGCGCAGCTCGATCTCGATGGTGTGTATGTCCTCGTAAGGGCTCTCTTTTTTTGCCTCTCCGTCAGAGCGCTTTCTGATCCCGAGGAGGGTCCTGGCCTTCTCGTTGAACATGTCCCTCCTGGCCTTGGCGGCCTTCATCTCCTCCAGGAGCTGGGACCTTCTGTCCCTGATCTCCAGTATGCTCTGAAGGGCCTCCTTTCTCTTTTTATGAAGGTCGTCCCTCATCTCCCTGTAGACCTTCGCTTCCTCATTGAAATGGTCCCTCTTCTCGTAAAGTGCCTTGAGCCTCTTCTCGGAATCTGAAAGTTCCTTTACGAGTTCTTCGGGAACCTCTTCTGAGGACATGGGATCGCCTGGCGCTTTGGAGCGGATGGTAAACGAGAACCTCTATTAAATATCTACTGGGGAGAACCTCTGTCATGAAGATACGTCCGGGAGCCCTGCCTCTGCAACCGGAAGCTATCTGTTCCGACGGCGGTCCGCGATCCTAGCCGCCACCGCCCCCGCGACAAAACCGGCATCTATGTTCACCACAACAAGGGGGGAGCAGCTCTGGAGCATCGCGAAGAGTGCGGTCTCACCCTTTCCATGGAGCCCGTAACCGGTGGATATGGGAAGTCCTATCACAGGGATATCCACCATTCCGGATACGAGGGTGGGGAGCGCCCCTTCCCTTCCCGCGGCGACTATCAGGACATCC
>JAFGJI010000080.1 GCA_016929175.1 Thermoplasmatota archaeon
AAGGTCATAATCTCCGGGCATCGATGCGGTTGTCGGGTGAGTGTCGTACCAGATAGGATTGTTCATATCCGGGTTTTCGGGATGCACATCCCAGACCCCGTCGTTGTCGTCATCCAGGTCCATCCATGGTTGGGTGTTTCCAGGATCGCCGTTCGGCTTGCCGTCACCGTCGCTGTCCAGAGGTTTATCAAGGGGGTCCTTGGGATCCGTTCCCAGAAATATTTCCCATTCGTCAAGGTATCCGTCGTTGTCGTCATCGGGGTCATCGTTCTGATCGTTCCTGCCGTTGCCGTTGGCGTCATCGAACAGTCCGTCGCCATCTGTATCTGTGGGAGTAACGTCGATCGACAACGTTAATGTGGTCCCTTGAAGATCATTGTTTTCGTCGTAAGGAGTGATGTTAACCTTGATGGTGGCCGGGTAGTTCCAGTTGCCATGGCTTTTCAGAAGCCCGTTGGACATGTCAGATATTGCTATCGGATAATCCTTCACGAACCAAAGGTATCTTAACGTTACAGGATCGCCGTCAGGATCGATGCATATAAGATCATCGACGTATACCTTCTGGGTATTCTCATCGACGACAAGCGGCATCAACCTTGCACTATCTATGTAGGGCTCGGAGTTCCGGATGTACACCTCTGCTGTCCTTACATTGCTTATGGCGATCCCGTCGGACACCCAGACCTTTACCCTTATCGTATCACCACTTGTTGTGAACCGATGGTCCAGTATGGGTGAGTTCTGTGCCCCCAGCGCCTCATGCCCCGTTGAGGTCTTTCTCTCCCATAGATAGTTGAAGGTCACGACGTTGGTTTCCGGGTCGTCCCAGAAGCCGGTTTGGATCCTGAGGTCTGTCAGGGTTGTGGGGTTCGTTGTTTTGAAGTATACAGAGGACAGTGTGGGAGGCAGGTTGCCGATTATCACAGGATATGAATGGACGGGCTCGCCGTAGATCCCGCTGCTGATCCCGATATTATCCGCAGGGTACAGTGTGAAGTTCCATAACTGACCGGCGAAAACTCTGTCCACCTCGATCCTGTCATCATACTTCTTAACATGTGTGCCGTTGAGGAACCATTTTATTATATGTCCCTGAGGTTCGGGGTCCCCGTCAATATCATGCCATTCCCATGTGCCTCTTATTGTGTCACCGGTCCTTGGAACGGTGGGACTTTCGCTGTTAAGGGCGATTATCCGCGGATTGAACGCCACCGGCTGGTCGTTGGTACCAGCAACATTGATATTCACGAGGAGGGTCAGCATCACACCATGCGGGTCGACCGCGCTCACCGTGATGTTCCCCAATCCATTCCAGTCCTTCTCGAGGTTTATGGTGAGCATGGACCCATCGAGCATCGGCACTATTTGTTCTGTGAGCTTTCCAGCGGAATATGTAAGGTTGCCCTTGTCATTCCCAATATCCGTGAACCAGGGCGATATATCCACGGCACCGTCCTTGAAACCCTTATCTTCAAGAGCCTGTAGCTTTCCAGGGAATTTAGCAGTTTTTCGGGGGGCTTGATACCCATAGTATGTTGCCGAAAAGCCGTGGTCAAGTTGGAATATGTCAGTAATGCTTGCCATCATGGGGGTTCCTTCAGCGGTCTCCCCCTCTTCATATGTCATGGTTATCTTGACATCCACGAGGTCATCATAAACGTCATCGGACCGGATGGTATAGGACTCGAAATTCCCGGAGAATCCTGTTGCAACATTCTCGTATGTCTGGATGCTCTTCCCTGAACCTCGATCCACTCTGAGATCGAATTTCACGTTCTGTCCGATCTCGTTGACAAGTTTTGTGTTCAGGGAATAACTGACATGAACAGAATAGCCGCTCTGGGTCACCTGTACTCGATAAGGATCGATGTACGTGTCAAGAAGGTTTGCATTCGATGTTGCGGTCCATATCGGTGCCAGGCTGTTGCCTTCAAAGGAGGAGCCCGTAATGGAGACCGATCTGGCGGAGTCATTGAAAAGAGAGATGCCCCATTTGTTGTCGGCGAACTCGCTGTCCGAGATCTCGAGTCTTTCCGACAGCCCCTCTACCATGATCCCGATGGTGTTGTCGGTGAACCTTGTGTTCTTGATATATCCCCCCCCATCAATGATCATTATACCGGTCCCTTCGATGTCCGAGACCTCGCTGTTGTATATACTGAAGGGTGTGGACCTGAGCATCAAGGGGCCCTCCCCGAACCTTATCAGGGTCCCGTCCATATAGAAGGAGTTGCCGCCGTTCATCTGTAACATGTACAGCTGCCCCAGGTACCCTCCGATCACCTGTACCGTGGAGGCCTCCTCTCCGTATATCGAGAATCTCTTCGTCGTCTGGCTGGGTCGGACATGGCAGTATTCGAGCCTCAGTGTGCCGCCTTCCATGATATGGAACCTGTTGTTGGGACCTAGCAGGGTAATGTTTAGGTTCAGCATCTCGGCATATGCGGAAGAACCCACCTCGATGTCAAGGTTGGCCCTAATAACCCCGGATACAAGATTGCTGCCAAGAACGTTCTGTCCGACTGCCGATGTCTTTGACCTCCAGAGGAAACGTACCTGCGTCGGGGCGATGATATCCCCTCTGGAATTCCCGCCAATGCTGGGGCCGTTGAGCAATATTTCAATCTCTTTTGTCACTCCGGTTGGATCAAAGCCTATCGAGAGGCCAATTCCGGAATTATCAATGATCATGCAGTCCTCCAGAGCCGCGTATGTTCCATTCCTGTCCAGAAGGAGGTCCGAGGAGATATGGATGTTGAGGCCATCATCCTCGTTCCCCTCGATCCGTATGTCCTTCATCCAGGTGAGTTCAACTCCCTGAAGCGACAATCCTTTACCCGAATTGAAACGGATCCATGTCCTTGAGATGCTCAGTGACCCCCCATCGATCAGGATGCCGTCCCCGTTATTGTTGTGGATGATGGTGTTCCTTGTGATCCGACCGATCGTGAGGTTACAAGAATCAGCCCAGAGTCCAACCCCCATGCTGTTGCCATTGACCACCAGTCCGTATATGTATACTGTCGATCCTTTGTTGAACTGTGCACCAGCGATACATCTGTAGATGTCCACGTCGTTGATCTCCCCTGATGCGTCCCGTCCCACCACGATCGCCGGCCCAGAACAGGAAGTGAAATTGACCCGGTCGAAATAGAAATCGACATTGTCGCCCATCCATACCCCCCCGCCATATCGGATGTTGGAGATGGCAAGCATCTGGGTTGGTGACCCCCTGATCCCCACCTTGGCCCCATCACATGCATATATGCCGCTCAGTCCTGAACCTGAGATGGACCCACGGGAAATGTTCGCCTCGACCCCGTCCCCAAGATATATGCCGTCAAGGTCCACGTTGGCGATCCTGAGATCCTCCATCCTGACCTGTCCCGTGGACGGCCATTTGAGGATAGCTATGCCGTGACCCTTGCCCCGGGTGACATTTCCGGAGATCAGAGCGTTGGCGGAACCCGTGGAGGTCAGGTTCATGGTCAAGCCCCCGATCCCCTGAGAGCGGGTGTATGTCCCGGGTCCCGAGGAGCTGAACTCGAATCGTGAGATCAAAAGGTTGAGATCATAGTCGAGCCCCCGGCCTTCGAGCTTCAGACCCGAAGTTGAATAGGTGTTCCCGACACTCAGGTTCTGGATGGATAGGGTCATGTCAGTGGGATACGAGGAGGGCAGTTCAATGTGGATCCCCGTTTCGGTCGGGTTAATGTCAATATGATCAGCGGTCAGGACACCCCCGGAAGCCATCACTCCAACCTTGGCATCATCGATCACGACGTCCAACAGTTTCACTCCACCCCCAACCATATGGATGGCCGGGTTCAGGTCATTCGTTCCGTTCAATTGAATATTCACTCCATCCAAAGTTGATGATGCCCAATCGTCCCCGGCTTTGAACACCAGGGAGACCGCCTTGGATGTGGTGTTCCCTGCGATCAGGTCCGAATCTCCAAGCAGTATGCTGGAGTTTACCGCTGTGACAAGCTCCTTTGCTTCCATGGAGGACCCGATCGTTCCGAGGTGAAGTTCGGAGATGTTGACCCCGCCCGAGGATAGAATGTGTATGTATCTTTCCCGGGCATTCGCCACCGTTATATTGTTGAGAACGAGTACATCTCCGGAGGCCAACGTGCCGAACCTGGAGTAGTCGACATTCAGTGAGGCGGAACCAGGGGTTCTCTCCTGGATGTTGTCACCTCCGAGCCTTGGCAAACCCAGATGGGCGCATCCCGATACGTTGGATGGGGCATTCCAGGACACATTGAGGGTATGTCCTCCGGCAGGGAGGCCGGAGAGATCCATCCTGCCCGTTTCACCGTTTACCCACTCGCTCAGGACCGTGTCCGATAAAGGATACCCGATAAGGCTTGTCCATGTCCCGCTGTTGTTGTATCTTATGTCGAAAACCTCACTGGTGCTCCTGGAGTCCACAAAATGGGGCAATTTGAGATACGGAGCCACGATGTCAGTGGTGTCGAGAAAGATGAAAGCCCTGCCCGAGGTGTCACCTTCATAGTACCTCGTGGTCAGATCGTATGGGAGATAGGTGGAAACGTTCCTGATCTGGATGGGTATATTGACATTGCCCTCGATGGAAAGATTGACCAGGGTTGTGGGTTTTGGACCCCAACGGTGATCGAAGTCCAGATATAATGTTCCCGATTCGGTAAATGAGAGATCGGAATCGGAGATCGTCACACCGGGAGAGATGATAGATATTCTGTTGGGGATGTCTGTAAATGTAACATTCTCGATCCTGCCGGATCCAAGGACCAGTATCGAACTACCCTCCGGAGCATAGACCGCTCCGATCAATTCACTGTTGTTAATGGAAAGGTTCGAGCCAGAATGGCTAAGTATCGTGTAATGGTCTCCCATGCTCTTGATCACGGATCCTGTGACCGACAGGGAACCTCCCCTGTTCACGGTAAGTGTGTCGTACTCATCAAGGAAGATCATTTCCGAACCTGCCAGGGTCAGGGCAACTCCTTCCGGGATCGATGAGCCGGAAACGAATACCACCCCCGAATTTATCGTCGTATTCTCGGCGATCGCGGTATCAGTAAAGAAATCGGTCACGTTGTATGTCTTCCTCCAGGTGGTCTTTTCATTGAATTTATCGGTAGCATTGACGGTCAGTGTATGGAAGCCCTTTGTACCCGGAATGGTAATAGCCCCTCCGTTCCATATCAAAGGGGTGGCGTGGTCCCAGGAATAGTCAACCTTGTTGTTGGATATGAGCCAGGTTTGGTTAACGGAAATATCCGATATTTGCAGGCCCAGACTGCCCCCTTTCTTCGCATAGGTTTCACCTCCGTATACTGCAACACTTGAACCCGGTTCGATTGGAGATATCACCGGTCCAGAGGCATCGACGATCAGGTACAGGAGAGGAGCATTCTGGGTGCTGCTCTTGCGCAGTGTCACCTTGAAACCGTTCTCGACCCTTAGACGTATGCCATCCGTCTGCAGTTGCGTGTCCTGTGCCAGGTTCTTGTCCAGAGTGATGTTGCCAGTGAACTCAGAGCCGGAGCCGTTGTAGCTCATTCCCCATTCGGTCCAGTACTGGGTGGCTCCTGCGGAATTGTTGACGATGATATCCAGAAAAAGCCAGTCGTTCGTCGGACTGGTGGGCATGCTTTCATTGACAGCCGTAATGTTTATCACATCCCCGTGGGCAACGATATCGCCGCTCCAGACCGGGCCTTTGTATAAACCTACCACTTTCTCGCCAGAAACTGACTGGACGTTGTAGAAGTTTGCGCCTTGGACCTCGAGGTCACCGGAATCCATCAGAAATGCCAGCACAAGCAGTGCCAGGACCCCCAATGCTGCCGGAATTATCGATGTCCCTACAAATGTCCCGCGATCTCCGTTCATGAAACTCCTCCGTGAAGGCCGAAATCCTCTTTCTAATGAGCCAATGTCACAGTACCTGGCTCCAATCAACTTGTACCTATTTTAATTATAGGGTGGAAATGTTGACAGGAATGGAAGCAGCCAGCACATCGCCGGTTGAATTTTTTCCATTCATCCCCTGATCTTCTTCAACCCCTTCAGTTTGTTGTACCTGGGGAGATAAAGTTTGTATGCGGATGTAAGGATGAAGATCGCCGAATAGGCCGAGAAGACAAGCAGTATCATTATCAGGAGTATGAACTCCCTGATTGAGGGAATGTTCACCAGAAAAACCGCCGTAAGGCCCATCACCATTGTCGTTGTGGCTTCTATGAAGGACCATCCCGAAGTATCTGCGGCATACATGACCCCCTCAAGGGTGAAGTTCTTCTCCCTGATCCTTTCGGTTATATGGATGGAGAAGTCCACCCCTATCCCTATGATGATCGACCCGATCAGCGCCGTGAATAGGTTAAGGTCCCCCGAGAACATCATCTCGCCTGGTGCAATGATGTCACCGAGGGCGCCGATGCCCCATATTGCGGCATACTGCCAGAATACAACTAGAGATACCGGCAATATGGTAATGAGTGCGATCCTCCAGGATTTGAAGACCAGGAACAGCAGAAGGAAGACCAGGATCAGCGCAATTATGGTCGACTGGTTAGCGTTGTCCACTATGACCTCGTTCACCGTTACCAGCACCTTGCCAAAACCAGACAGGGGGGACGCTGTTGGTTTGCCCCCCCCCTCATCTGCCCTGACATCATAGTTCCTGTTTATCGCCTCGTCGACCTTGTTGACCACTTTCTCGGTATCGACGATATCCATGTTCGGCATCATTATGTATATCACAGTTTTCGCGTATGTGTCGTTGATGAGCATACCGCGTATCTCCTGGCCAAGGGAGTTGTAGAATATGTTGATCATGAATGTCGGTAACGGTTCTTGCAGGATGCTTTGTACCAGGTAAATGTCCTCGGGAATGTTGTTCATGACCTCCCAGAAGGATTTGCCGACAACCTCTTGCTCGATCCATTGTTCGAACTGGTCGATGATGGAGATGGGGAGGTCCGGCAAGGTCCCACCGATCTCTTTCAATCTGCCCATGAACTGTTGGTAGGCTTCAGAATCCGTGAAATCCGGCACTGATATCATTTTCATTACGTCGATAATGGAAATCCCCTGCGCGTTCTCTATGCCGGTGCTGTTGACGCCTTCTCCGTTCAAGGCCAGCATCAAACGGTTGATCTGATTGAGGATGTCCATGTCCTTCATGCTCTTCATTATCAGGTCATCCCTTTCATCATCGTCCATGTCGAAAGCGCTTTCCCCCCTCACGATCATGAGGCCGATCTGGCCTGAGCCGAAGGTATCGGACTGCTCGGCCATTTTCTGGACCACCGGTTCGTCTGCCGGTGAAAGTGCGATGTAATCCATGTTTGCCCTTACAGCGGAAAATCCTCCAATTTTCATATCGGTCCCCGGTATTGAGGAGGGTGGGGAGAGGGCCAGAGATAACATTGCGAAAAGGACTCCTGCCACCAGTATCTTCCTCGAATGGTTCATCGGGATATTTCCGATCCTCCGGACCCCGGAACCCTTGTATCGGGGTTTCCTGTCCTTGCTCTTCGAGAGCTTCCTGTAGTCGAGCCAGATGACAAGGGAAGGCGTCATCAATATGGTCGTCAAGTAGCAGGAAAGGATACCGGAGGAAAGACCGAAACCGAGCACCTGCATCGTTGCCATATCCACCGTGAGCATGGCCCCGAAACCAAAGGCAGTGGTCATCGCAGAAAGGAATATGGCCTTGCCGGTGGTCCTCAGGGCGTATCGTATCCTCTTCTCCTTATCCTCGATCGCCTCCTCTTCGGCATACCTGTTTGCTATGTAGAGCCCGTAGGCCACTCCCAGCGCTATCAGTATCGGAGCCACAAGCACAACCTGGGGGGTGAGAACGTCAAGGAACAGGCCCATAAGCCCGTAGGTTATGATCAGGGAGAACATCACGGGGACCAAGGTGATGATGATGATCTTCCATGTTCTGTGGAATATCAGAAGTGCGGCAGCGACCATTGCAAGTGCCCAGGGGAGGACCTTCTGCATCTCCTTCATGGTCCTGTCGGAGATCATCCGTGCAAGTGGAGTGGGGCCGGTCACCGTCATTCTGCAGTGGACCTCTCCCTCCTCGTACCTGGCCAACCAATCATCCGTGGTATCCACGCTGCCGGGCCTTATGCCCGGATCTACGAAATACTCGAAGATGAGCGCATCGATACGATTTATGAGCTCAACCTGGTCCATCTCCTTCGAGAGCCCCATGAGGATCAGAGCCGAGTCGTATATGCCGTCCTGGTTGATATCCGCCACCAGGCTCGATAATGAGTTTGGACCAGCCTTGATGAAGAACTCGTCTATCAATCTCTGATCAGGCGGTATGGAATAATTCCCCTTATACTGCTCGGGAAGTCTGAACGGCAGTAGGTCCCTGGGAAGCTCGTTGAAGAACGCCTCTTCAACGGCAGCAGTGGTATGGTTCAGTGTCTTGATGAGGGTCGATATGGAGAAGCAGAATGCGATGCCGTCCTCCAGGCCCTTGTCAGTCTTGTTGTGATTGAGCGCCTCCTCTATATCGGATATCTCCTTCAGGACATCATAATCGCTGATATTCGTCTCATCGGTGGGATCGAACTTGTTTTGTGTTTCCACAAAAATTGTGGCGAGGTCGGTTGACCAATCCTTCTTCATCTCGAAAAGAACCTTTTCAGCATCCGATCCTCCAGGGAGGTAGACTTCGAAATCCCCTCTCATCTTATCCTGCATGATGATCTTCCTGTCATCAAGGAAGTCAACTCCGATCACTCCGAAATATCCCAGCAGAAGTGAACCGACCACGACGAGTGCGAAAACGGTCTTCCTCCATTTGAGAACGCTCTCCATCAGTGTATCCAGCGGCTTGGACTTGAACATCCTTTGTGAATAATCTCCCGCTTCCTCGTCGAGATCCCGGATCCTCTTGCCCGTTCCGATCAGGAAGGACCTCGCTTTCTTACCGTATATGGGAGTCTTTTCGGACAGTTCCGTGACGACGCGGTCCAGTGTTCCATCGACATCGGTCGTATCATCCCGGGGGTATGTCCGACCGGGTTCCTTCTTCATAGGGGCGCTCCTTTGTTGGTTGCTCCCGTTTTTTGCTCCATCGTCTACGAAGGGCAAGTTCACACCCGGTCCTGGAACATTGGTCCGTCCCTTGATTAAGCTAAGGGTAATTATATGATTTGGTCCCCGCATGAAAAGCGCCAGAAAAGCGGATATGTATCTATTCCATATGCTTCAGCGCCCTGATGGAATAGATGTACCCCACCACCCCGGAAATGATCAGGCCGACAATCAGTCCCATGAGAACGGAATACTGGTTGCCGAGTCCCATGTACTTGTAGCATACTTCGAGCATGAAGAATGCGCCCATGGATACCGGGAGGATAAGTATGGACCACAGCAGGAAACTTATGAAGAAGGAGTTCATTGGACCAAGGTGATCGCCTACTTCCTTCATGTCCTTTTTTCCTTTTGATCCGGCCATTAGACCCACTCCATGCGAATTGAGGTGAACTCGGGGGCAGTTATTTAAAATTTCCTGAAAATACGTCCATGACAGGGCTTCCATCACACAAGAGGGACCGCAAAGTAATATATATACAAGTGGACACTTCCAAACCGGCAATGGGCGGGGTAGTGGGGTCTGTCCATTGTATGAAAAGATATGGGATGGATGGATCTTCGAGTGGGACCGGGATAATGGGGGAGGTCAAAGGGTGTGTAATGGATAAGCCCCCTTCGGGGGGCCACTCTTTTTCCATCGAATGGATAATCCAGGCCACGCATGGATCCAGATCCCTTCCCGAAACATCGATCGAGGGGATCGATCATTACGATGTTAGGTCGCCCGTTACCTTGCACTTTACCTCCCACCGGTCCATTACTTCTCCAGCTGGGTGAGGTGGGTCGAGTGAGAAGGGTCTATGGGTTGGAATAAGAGCATGCGTCCTCTCCATCTCACCAATAAAATAATACCCTTTCTAGCGGTGGGTCCGATGACCGGAATATCATTGATTCGGGGTTTCACATGCAGTAGTGGCCGCTTTTAAGGAGGTTATCGTATCCCATCATGCTTGGCTCCATTTCCAGGTCCAGGTCGTCGTTCGTTTCCAGGCTTACCAGGATATCCATAAGCATGTTGACCATGTTCCTGAGTTCCCTGACCTCGGACCTCAGGTCCTCTATCGTCCTCAGAACCTTTTCATCCTCGGACGGGGAGTTGTTTCTCACGTTGTACGATTGGTTCTTCAATGGCTCACCTTCATGGATAAAGCTGCCGGCTAGGAATGCTTGTGAAGCTACCCCGTGGAATATATTTCAACCTTTTGGTAAGAAGGTAACATCAGGGTCGATGGATAAACGATTTCTAATAAGTAGTGCAATACTCCATCATGAGCCCCGAGACCAGCGGCTTAAAGGTGGAGATCGTCCAGAAACATCACAAGAGGTTCGACATAGATTTCAACCTCCAGATCATCAAGGAAGCGGTATCCCGTTCAGACTCGTCTCTCCTGGTATTCCCCGAGATGTTCCTCACTGGGTATTCCCTGGGTTCCGCCGTCACTTCATTATCCCTGGACACTTCCAGCACCGTAATTGGAGAGATCGAGGATTCATGTCGCGAGAATGGCAAGTACGTGATATTCGGGTTTCCGGAGAGGTCTTCGGAAATAAAAGGTCAGATTTTCAATTCTGCAGGAGTGGCGGGCCCGGAAGGACTGTTGGGAACGTACAGGAAGATGCATCTTGTGGATTTTGGCCCCTTCGAGGAGTGGGCATATTTCACCCCGGGGAACGAACTGTTTATGGTCGATATCAAAGGTTTCAGGATAGGGGTCATCATCTGCTACGATCTATTCTTTCCCGAACTGACGAAAACATATGCCCTGTCCGGGGCGGATGCGGTAGTGTGCATTTCCGCGTCCCCCTCGGTGACAAGGAAGTTCTTCGAAAGGGTCATGGTCGCAAGGGCCATAGAGGATACGGTGTTCATTCTGTACTCTAACCTGGTCGGGTTCGATTCGAGGATGAACTTCTGGGGCGGAGGGGCTTTGATCGGACCCACAGGATCAACGATCTCCCGCGGTCCGAACTTCAAAGAAGGACTTATTTCGGGGGAGATGGACATCCATTCATTGGCCTTGGCCAGGAAGAACAGACCTACGCTGAGGGACACCAGAAAGGACCTTCTCGATAAGCTCCGTGACATCCGGGGTGTGTCGGGTCCTTGAATGCAGCGATCCTTTCAGACCTGTTCAAACCTTTGGTTTTATAAACCAGGTGTTTGATATCATAGAATCCCGCACCCTTACACGAAGGAGCAAGAACGATGGGACTGTTCAAAAGGAGGCGTCATGAAAAGATCGAGTACGAGAATCTCGGGGTGAAGGAGAGCCTGATCGAGATGAAGGACCTCTCGGAGCAGATCGTCGATCTCTCGTATTCTGCGCTATTGTTCGATTCCAGCGATATTGCACATCAGGTGATCGAACTCGAGGAAAGGCTCGACAGGCTTCTTTACAATGTGCGAGTGGGTGTGCTTCTGGCAGCGAGGAACCGGGAAGATGCGGAAAAGCTAACAGGGATACTGCAAGTTGCCTCTGCTGCAGAGGCCATGGGGGACGCATCGATGCAGTTGATGATGATATTCGACGAGAATGTCGAGTTTCGCCCCTTTGCGCCGTTCTTCCTCAAGAATGGTGATGAGAAGATATGGGCCCTCAGGGTCGGTAAGGAATCGGATCTGATCGATCGTCAGATATCGGAGCTTGGTATAGAATCGGAAACTGGTTCCAGGATAATCGCGATAAAGAGAAGGTCCCGATGGATATACGATAT
>JAFGJI010000081.1 GCA_016929175.1 Thermoplasmatota archaeon
GATGTGCGATGATCCGTTGAGGATCGATGTGAGCGCGGGAAGCCACACTCTCCGTGTCGCCTGCAGGAGGAATATGGAGATACCCCTCCTGCCTCACGAGACGAAGGACCAGTATGATGACCTTGCCGATCGTTTCCCGGGTTCGGAAAGGTACCCCGGTTTCTCGGGCTTCCTAGCTGCTAGGATGGCCGCTTACTATGCTTACAACATGACCGGCATACACGACCCCACGGATGACCTGGACTTGGTGGAGCTTCACGATGCCTTCACCATTAGCGATATCCAGACGTACGAGGACATAGGCATCAGGCCTTACGGGGATGGACGCACCTATGTGGAATCCGGCGACTGCTATCATACCAACCCCCACACGGGAGACCCGGGAAAACTGCCGGCGAACCTCTCCGGAGGATTGATCGGCAACATGCATGCCGTCGGGGCCACCGGGATCATGCAGGTGGTCGAGGTAGGTCATCATCTGTGGAACAGGTGGAAGGAAATGCACGCTGATGAGGAGAAGTGGGCAAGGTTCGGAAGGACCAGACCAAAGGATTGGAAGGACCTGCAGGTCAAGGGAGCAAGGAGAGGGCTCGCGATCAGCCATGCCGGGGTCGGGTCCCATGTTACCGCGACAGTCCTGCAACATCCGGACAATGTCCTTGAAAGGAGGGATGGACAATGAGCGACGGAGGGTTCGAACCCGGAATTGTCAGGGTCCGCAACAACAGATACAAGTTCGAGGGGGAGTTCCATCACATAGAACGGAACCAGCCGATAAAGGATGAGATGGGCAGATTGGTCGGGGTCACCAATCCAAGGAACATGACGTATGTCCACACGTACGGGGGAGAGGCCGTTTTCTTCGAGAACCTCAGCAAGGGCAGGATCATCGCCTCGAGATGCGACAACAAGGACTGCACTGCCTACGGCTCGGTCTTCATGCCTTTCAGGATCCACTGCCCGGACTGCCTGTTCAGGAACACCCATGTTGACATCACGGACATGGCCAAGACCACTTCCAGGGTCCATACCTTCATGATAACGGAGAGGACCGGAGCGTTCAACACACTACCCAAGCCCATCAAGTTCGTCAATGTGGAGTTCGAGGGGGTCGTCACCATACTGATGGGACCGATTCTCTTCGGTAAACCGGAGATAGGTATGGAGGTCGTTCCCATATTCAGGACCGGAGATCCGACCTATACTATCCTTGACCTCGGCTGGGTGCCGAAGGGGACCAAGGGAAGCGACCTTCCGGAGTTCTACACCTTCGATGCCTGAGCCCGCGATATCATAGTCGGTTATCAAGCATGCAGGCGGTTAGCGTGGCCTCTTCCTTTTTCAGCGGTCAAATATATTTATCATCGCCCCCTAGGTATCTCCGATCACTGGAGGTTGGACCGTGACGATCAGGAGAAGATACACTCTGAGCGGACTTCTGAGAGAAGCAGCAGAAGAGCATCCCGAAAGGGTCTCGATCTATTACGAGGAGAGGGAGATAACATACCGTCAGCTCGATGAGATGGCATCCAGGTTCGCTGCCGGATTGCTCAAGATGGGCATCCGAAAAGGTGACAGGGTAGCCTTGTACATGCCAAATTATCCCGAATGGATCGTAGCGTTCTTCGGCATCGCCAGGATGGGCGGGATCGTCGTTCCCATGAACACCCGATACCGGGCCAAGGAGGTCGAATACATACTCAATAATTCCGAGGCGACCTGTCTGGTCATGACCTCGGAATTCCTCAAGATAGACTATGTCGGTATCCTTGACGGTCTAAGGGGCAGGATACCCGCATTGAAGAGAATAGTAGTCCTGGGAGACAGGATATCGGAGGGAATGGACCGCTTCGAAAGCCTGATGGAGCTGGGTGGGGGCCACCAGGATAATGTGGACCTTGAGGATATCGAGAAGAGCATCGAGGAGGACGATGTGGTATTCATCCTCTACACCTCGGGAACCACGGGAGAACCGAAGGGAGCCATGCTCACAAATCTGAACATCTCGAAGAACGCGGAGCAGATAGCAGCCGTCATGGAACAGAACGTCAAAGATGTCACGCTGATCGCGGTCCCCTTCTTCCACTGTTTCGGATGCGTCATAGGCATATCTGCCTGCGTATCGGCATCGAGCGGTATCGTCCCCATGCCTTCCTTCGACGCGGAGCAGGGTCTGAAGTTGATGGAGATGTTCAATATCTCCATAGTTCACGGCGTTCCGACGATGTTCATCGGATATCTGGAGGCGATGAAGAAGAAGAATTACGATCTCGGAAGCGTCCGGACCGGCGTCATGGCCGGTGCTCCCTGTCCAGTGGAGGTGATGAAGGGGGCCACCGAGAAGATGGGTGCAAACATCGTGATCGCATACGGTCTCACGGAGTCTTCCCCGGTCATAACCATGACAAGCCTGACAGACAGTATCAAGGACCGTGTGGAGACCGTCGGAAGGGCTCTCCCCGGGCAGGAGGTCAGGATAGTGGACGATGAAAATAAGGTCCTACCGCCCGGCATGACCGGTGAGCTGGTGGTGCGGGGTTACAATGTAATGAAGGGCTACTTCAAGAAACCCGCCGAAACGGCAGAGGCCATTGACAGGGAGGGATTCCTCCATTCCGGGGACCTTGCGGTAATGGACGATAGGGGTTACGTCAGGATAGTGGGAAGGAAGAAGGACATGTACATATGCGGCGGCTTCAACGTCTATCCAAGGGAGATTGAGGAGTTCCTCTTCAAGCTCAGGGCAGTGGAGAACGTATCCGTTGTGGGCGTCCCCGACCCGAAGTTCGGAGAGGTGGGAATGGCCGTGATAAAGCTCGCAGA
>JAFGJI010000082.1 GCA_016929175.1 Thermoplasmatota archaeon
GCTTGAGGAGAAATGATCGCAGGTTTGTGTTCAGCTGAACATGTGGTGAGGTTGTTTTTCGATATCCGGGTCCTTTCTCTGCAGGATCTTTGCCATGGCATCCTCCATGTCATCCTTCCTGATGGAGCTGTGTTTCCTCCTGATCGCAAACATCCCCGCTTCCGTGCATAGGTTCCGGAGATCGGCTCCCGAGAGCCCATCCGTCCTTTCCGCCAGGTTCCGGAGGGTGATAGTTCCGGCCAGCTTCATACCCTTTGTGTGTATCCCGAGGATCTTCTCCCTTCCCTTCCGGTCGGGCAGTGGAACATCGATTATTCGGTCGAATCTCCCGGGTCTCAACAGTGCTTCATCGATGATGTCCTTTCGATTCGTTGCAGCCATCACGCCGATCTCCTGAAGCGGGTGGAATCCGTCCATCTCCGCGAGGAGCTGCATCAGGGTCCTCTGGACCTCCCTGTCCCCCGTGGTGTCCATTCCCAGTCTCCTGGCTCCGATGGCATCAAGCTCGTCCACGAAAATGATACAGGGTTTCTTTTCCCTTGCCATCTGGAAGAGCTCCCTGACAAGCCTTCCACCCTCCCCGATGAACTTCTGTACAAGCTCCGAACCCACGATCCTTATGAAAGTGCAGTGGGCCGAGTTGGCAACGGCCTTTGCGAGAAGTGTCTTGCCGGTTCCGGGAGGACCCACGAGGAGAACCCCGCTGGGAGGCCTGATCCCGATCTTCTTGAAGACCCCCGGATTGAGGAGGGGGAGCTCCACGGTCTCCTTGAGCTCCATGATCGCCTCATCCAGCCCTCCGATATCATCATAGGAGACGGTCGGTTTCTCGATGAGCTCCGAACCCATGATGATGGGGTCCTTTCCCTTGGTAAGGACCCTCATGACGACAAGATTGTTCCTGTCGAGTCCGACCCTTGAGCCGATGTCCAGGTCCGTTGAACTCACATCATTTCCCGTTGTGGTGATGAATGTCTGTCCCGTACCGTTCTTGATTATCAGCTCATTTCTGTCAATTACCTCGATCACTTCACCAATGAGCATGGGGGGTTTCATGACCTCGTCCAGCTGTTTTTTCAGGAGGTTCCGGTCCCTCCTGAGCATGTTGACCTCGTCATATGCTCCGGAGAGTTCTCTCTTGTAGGCTTCCCTCTCGAGATTGGTGGTGTATTCCATTGACCTGAGCTGTCCCTTCAGTATCTTGATCTCCTCCCTGAGGGAATCTATCTCCGCCCTCAGGTCCATCTCCGTGCCTTCCTTGGATAGGGTCACGTTGCTCATTTCCCGGTCCTCTGTTGATGACATTGAGTTTCCCCGTTTCGCATGTCCATCGGAAAAGCATGGTTTAAACTTATTGCCCTCAGATTATCAGCTCTCCATCTTTCATGACCGTTTCCTGGAAGCTCGGTCCCGTCACGGTTATGGTCGGGTTCCTTATCAATCCGTCCAGATGGATCAGGGCCCTGGCATCGTTGTCATAGTTTGCACCTATGGCGATGTGACAGGTACCGTAGACCTTCTCGTCCTCCAGCATGTTGCCCATGATCCTCGCTGACCGGTTCAGGCCGATCCCGAGTTCACCCAGATTGCCGGTGTTGGTGATGTAGTGCTCGAGCTCTTCGTGGGGAAGCTTTCCCTGGTCCGCGAACTGGGCAGTCTTCTCCCTGGCTCTGGATATTGTGTCCCTGAGCCTGGCGGCTTCCGAACCCCCGTGGATACGGGTCACGAGCCCGGCATCCACCTCGCACCGGATGGGTTTTTCTATCAGTATGATACCCTTGTCGGAGGCGATGGACCCGTCGAAGAAGATCGTTCCACGTGAAGCTCCGAGCTCCGGTGAGATGAATGTCTCACCTGCCGGGAGGTTCCCTCCTTTTCCGGGTTCGGAGAAGTTTCCATCGTCGGACCTTGCCTCCCTTCCCCTTATTCCGATATCGATATCCGTTCCCGAGGGGGCGGAGATATGAACCATGTCGCCTCTGTCAAGGACCGCCTTTATCCTGCTGCACTCATCCCTCAGCACGGAGTAGTCTATGGGCACGGTCCTCTGGAACATGTCGAGTGTGACCGAGGGCGACCAGAAGCTCCTGCTCTTCTTCTCCCCGAGAAGGTAGTTGAAGTAGTGGTCATATGAGTTGTCCCCCGCCTTGATCTTCTCGTTCATTGCCCGCCTGTCCTTGCCCAGCTTCTCCTCGGATATGGAGACGAGCACATCAGGGTCCGTTCTCAGGGCTCCGAGCACCGCTTCGTTGGCGAAGTCCAGCTGATCCCTGGTTGGCTGAATGACAAGTGTGGTCTCCGCTCGAAGCGACAGGGAAGCGTCGTAGAGCGCCTTGCTTATTGTCATCACATCGGCGGATGGGTTCGTCACTATCAGGACGGTTTCCCCTTCCTTGATCCCCATGACCTCTTTCATGGCGACCTCTGCTGCTTTTTTCATATCCTTCGGTACTGGAGGAATGATATCATCCGATCCGGTCATCTGTATCGACTCCTGGAAGGTATATGGTAGGATGAATATTAAAATTCAAGGAAAAAAAAAGAAAAGAGGCGGGTAGCTCGTAGCTATCCCAGCCTCTTTCTCCTGGCGAGTCCCACGAGCAGAACCGACATCATTGCCAAGGCTATTATCGCGAACGTCGGTTCGAAACCCGGTATGGATACGCCCTTCTGTCGTATGTAAAGGGAGTAATCTGCGATGTCCGACACCTCACCAAGTCCCTCCGCCTGCGCGGAAAGGATCCTTATCTGGATGGTTGTGACATCGTTCTTCCAGATGTTCCATTTCACGGGTGTGGTCACCGATACCGTCAGGACCTTTTCCTGCTTCTCGGGGACGGCGAACTTGTCCTGGGAGAGCTGTATCGTCCAGCCTTTGTCAGCAAGCTCCTTGAGGTTCTGGACCTCCACCCTGAGCCTGTCATTGGCGTTTCCCTCGTTGATGAGCCTGAGCCTGAAGCCGAGGGATGA
>JAFGJI010000083.1 GCA_016929175.1 Thermoplasmatota archaeon
CCAGCCCAGCAAGCTCCCCAGTCCCAGGCCAAACCTGCCAAACCCGATGAACAGAAGTGAGGCCGTATTAAAAATTTGGAGGAGGACCTGGTCGTCCTCCCGTATTATATTTTCTCAAGGACGCCGATGTAACGTGTCATGCTCTTGTGGACCCTCAACGACAGCTCCTTTTTCATTGAGTAGCCGCAGATATCCCGGATATGTTCCGGATCGGGAGCATCCACCACCAGCGGGGATCCTTTTTTCACGAACCCGGATGTCTCCTCGAGGACATCGGAGAGCAGTTTGCCGGTCCCATCCCCATAGGTCGCCGCCGATCTTCCGAAAGGAGGGTCCGTGATGATCCCGTCGAAGGCCGGAAGCTCTTTGGCCCATGGATAGCTCCGGACCCTCTTTGAGTCCGCGTTCCTTGTGGTTATCCTGTCAGAAAGACCAAGATGCTCTATGTTGAGGAGGGCTCCGCGATGGATATTCGGGTCCTTTTCGATCCCGAGCACCTCGAGACCGAGGTCGGCCGCCTCTATTGCAAGCCCCGCTGGACCGAGGAAGGGGTCCAGGATGGTTCTTCCCGGGGGAAGCCCCGAGAGATTGACGAGGACCCGGGCCAGCCGGGGGTCCATGATCACGGGTCTGTTGAAGGGCATGCTCGACCCCCTTCTGCTGCCCGCCGCGCTCCGGGAGGAGGCCTCAAGGACCCTCCCGATGAAAGCCTGATCATGAACGATGATGAACAATTTAACGTCAGGTCTCCGGTGTCTGACCTTCCGCCCCAGCCTCCTCGCCTCTTCTTCCATCGCCTGGTAGAGGGCGGAGGGTCCAAACCCCTCCAATCGTCTCTGTACTTTTAGGGCCCATGAGATCGAATATCCGGGGTCCAGTTGACCAATGCACGAACGGACTCCCGCGATCATCTCATCCAATGTTGTTCCCGTGATCTCATCCAGGGTCCCGGAGAAATGGCTGAATCCCAGTCTTGGAGCAAGCCCCCGGGGGGGAGCCTCATCCATGATGACGGTCTGCCCAATTCGATGAGAGATCCTTGCAGGACCGTCCACGGCCTTGAAAGCGCCTTCAAGCTCGGCAAACGCAAGCTCCGGCGCCTCGCCCGTCAAGAGGACAAGCCCTTTCATGTTCCGAACCATGGTATCCTAGTTGATATACATTGTTCGGACCTCTGAAATGATAACCTTTTAAAAACCAGCAGTCGCTTTGGGTCCAAGGAGGCGACATCTTGTCCAAGGATAGTTGGCCGGTACAATTCATTGCATTGCTAATGATGGCGGTCGTGTTCAATCCGATATTCCTGGAGGATGGAAGCGACGCTTACGGCTGGACGGACGGGAGCAAGGATAGTCTGGTCTATCCCCACTACGGGATCATCGATCTGATCGCCCACGGTGCTTTCGAACTGTTCAATTCCAGCTATCCGGAAAAGGCAGAGTTCATCTACTACTGGTTCGATGAAATGGGTGCCGATTCGAACCCGGATTCATTCGATCAGAAGCACACGATACCCGTGGCCGAGGATAACTTCCTGGCATGGACCGACGACGGTCAGCCCGATGGTGATAAGGGGTATTATTTCGTCAATAACAGGAAAAGCTGGGTCCCGGAGACGGATGCGGCCAGGGAATCCCAGAAATGGGCCAATTACACGATGCAGAACCTCACCGCATGGTTCCTGGAGGGCAAACCGACTGTCTCCCTGGCGAAACACAAGGCGGCCTACTGCACGGCAAGGATGTCCCGGTATGTTGCCAAGATGTCCCAGTACGGGAGAACGGATTATTCGCAGTGGGACCAGTACAGTCAGCTCCCGGATTACGATCCGAACGAGGCCTCATATCAGGATTATTACGAAGCCCTCCTCTGGACCGATCAGTCGATGGGAGCGCTCCAGGAAGACTACTGGAACCGCTCCCGCAACCCTCCACCAGACCTCGGGGCGCACGGGATCAACGAGCATACGGCCGACCTGGCCAGATGGGTGAACTCCCGGGATGGGTCCACCGTTCAGATGAGGGACTATAACGGGACGACCATTACGGTCGGGAAGACATACAAGGAGATGCTGGACCATTTCATGTACTGCTGGGACGGCGATCTCCGTTACAAGGATGTCCGGGGATTCAACGAGTCCCTCTGGGGGCTGACCCTTCAGAACCTTGTGGCGGCAACGGAGAACCTCTCATCCATGTATGCTGCCATTTACGATGAATCCTGGGAGAACTTCCTTTCGATCGCTCCAGACCTGACGGTCGTGGACTACAACGTTCTCCCGGAAGAGATCATAGCGAACGATATGGTCCTTGTCAACGCCACGGTGAGGAACCACGGTTCGATGGCCACAAGAACAACGTTCCTCGTTGAGCTGAAGGCGTCCACGGGTTTCGTGAACAATCAACCGCTCAAACTCGATCCGGGTCAGGAGAAGACCGTGACATTCTCGGCATTCAAGGTGGGGGAAGGACAGATCAATGTGACCATCACCGCTGACAGCGGTGAAGTGGTGGCCGAACCCGACGAGGATGACAACGAGGCCCGATTCAGCTTCGTTCCCGTTCCGGAGGTGTTCACCTCCGAAATTGGCCTTGCGGTCCCGTTCTCCGCTATCAGGAAGGATACAGTTCAGCCGATCAGGGTGGAGATCACCAACACGGGAAATCGTCAGGACCATTTCCTTCTCACCGCATCCACCAATTCCGAGAACGTGAGGTTCCTTGACCCGGATGATCCGATCATCGTGGGCCCCGGCTCATCCCAGGTGGGCACGATCTACATGATGACCTTTGTGAACACCTCTATCGGCACCATTTTGGTGGACATCGAGGCCGAAGGGGCCGGGTCCATATCGGAGATGCAGATACCGGTGCAGGTACTGGAACGAACAAAGGACCCCGTACCGGTCATAACCGGCCCATCCTGGGCACGCCTGGAAGAGGTCGTGACACTGTCGGCAGCAGGCTCAACGGACCCAGACAACGACCCGCTTACGTTCACCTGGCATGTTCCGGGATGGGGGAATTTCACCACGACCGAGATCAGTTTCAATTATTCGAAGACAGGGGTCTATGAGATCGAACTAGTGGTGTACGACGGCAATGCCAGTGCAACATTGGTCCTGCCTTTCGAGGTTTTCCCCAAGGTTCCGACCAACATGAGCGCCTTCCCGGCAGTGAGAGGAGTGTCCGGGATCACCGTTTCCTGGAAGCAATGGAGGTCCGGCGGTCTCATAGCTTACTGGCTGGAGGCGGCGGCTCTGCCCGGTCAGGGGCAGCTTTCAGAGAGGGGGCCCTATACGAGCAGGATAAGCCCCGGCAACAATAGCGGCAGGGTCGGGAAGTTCCTTCCCGGGACAGAGGTCCAGGTGAAGTTGACCGTGGAGGCTGAAAGGTTCGGGAACGTGACCC
>JAFGJI010000084.1 GCA_016929175.1 Thermoplasmatota archaeon
CCGTGTAGACCGTTGTGAAGTTTATTGTGTCATTCACGGTTGGATGTTGAGGCGAATGCGTCCCGGCGGACAGGTATGGGTCTCTCGGGGGTTGTGAGGTTCCATTGCCGACCGTGAAATGATGGATGGGGGTCGAATCATTGGCCCCATAGATATCATAAGTTGAGAAGAAATATACATAGGTCCCGTTCGAGGGGGCATTGATTGTTGCGGAGCAGTTCACTCCCCGGGTGTAGTTCCCTGGAACCACGGAGGTGTTCACACAGATCTTTGGTGTGCTGATGTTCGTTGTGTGGTAATAAAGCCAGACTCCCATGGGGGCATCATCATTCTGATCGGAATACGTAACCCAGAAAGTCGTTCTCTGCCCTGAATGGGGGTTACTTGGGGACATGCCGGCTCCGGAGAGAACGGGAGGGGAATTCTGTGATACATTGCTTGCCACGTAAAGCGAGTACATGCCGGTCGAGGGCAGGTTCACCGTAACGTTCTGCTGGTCGACGGCAGTGAACTTGTAATAGAAGTAACCTGCATGGAGCATCAGGAACTTCGAACAGGTGACCCCGGACGTGAAGTTCGATCCGGACAGTATCATGTGGTATGTCTGATTGCTAGGTGACATCGAGGGATCGTGAAGAATGAGAAGGACATGCCTTGGCGACGAGCCGTTCGTATGTTTGTACATCACCGAGAAGTTCACACCGGTGGTGTTCAACGGTCTTGAAGGAGTGAATGTCGCATTATATAGATGAGGGCCGGAGATCCTTGGCTGAACGGTGAGGGAATGGGTGCCGTTGCCCGGATTCACGGCGTACTCCCTCAGGACATTGTGGGTAAAGAAATAATAATTGTACGTGCCGGCCGCAAGGCAGGTCGTGTAGAAGAACTTCACGCCTGTGGAATATGTGGAGTTCACTTCCATTATTTCCGTCATATTGTGGGATGTGCTCACGATCACCAGAGACACGAATAGAGGGGCATCACCATCGACATCCCTGTAGATAACGGAGAAATTCAAAAGAGTGTCAGGATAGCCGGTTGAAGGAGTAACTGTACCGCTGGTAAGCGTGGGGGGGCTTGCTTTCGTCGGTCCTGCGTCGGCCTGTTCCATGACCAACAGGGTCGAATTCAACATCAATAACACGAGCGTCAGAGAAAAGGTTCCCTTCCAAGACAGCATGATATCACCTATGGATGTTCTTTGAACTTCACTTTTCTAATCAATATAAAAGGATCATCATGTCCTATACTAAAAATATACCAAATGAGATGGATTTATACCAGATATCACAAAACATATTTATCGTGATCCCCGGCATTCACGAGGGATGGGAAAAGAGAAAGGTCTCATCAGGGTTCCCGTGCACAGAAGGATCATGCTGTATCTTTGGGACCAGATGTCATCGGAGGAGGATTACGAGGTGCCCGATACTGTCACCCAGAGGGGGATCGGGCGTGAGCTTTCTCTGAGGCAGACACATGTCTCCAGAGCCCTTTCGGAGCTTAGCGGGGATGGGTTTGTAAGGAGCAGGACAGCCCACATACATGGAGAGGGGAGAAGAAAGAAGGTCTATTTCCTTACAAAGAAAGGCTCGGCAGAGACAAAGAGGTATACCGAGGAGATGGACGATCTGAAGCTCCCCCTTAGGTCCAGGGACGGCTACCTTAAGCTGCAACCCGTTTCCACGATCCTGAAGACCCTCTCCAGAGCGGAAGGGAAGCCTGTGTCCCTTTCCGACCTTGTTAACAGGTTCTACGATGGCAGCGAGGTGCATCTCGGACAGAGAACCACTCCTGAAAGGGCCCTCAGGAACATACCCATGAACGAAAGGTTCTTCGGGAGACAGGACGAACTGAAGATGATATCACGATGGATCGAGGACGAGATCAACTTCATCTCCGTGGTATCGATCGCCGGACAGGGGAAGACATCGCTTCTGGCTGAATTCGCATCAAAGAACACCGAAAGACCCGTGGTCTGGTACACACTGGACGAATGGACAAGGCCTATCGGTATTCTGGAGGATGTCGCAAGGGTATTTGAACATCTTGGCGAGAGCTCATTGATGGAATATCTGATAGGGCCGGCAGAACCCAACAATGACGAAGCGGCATTCCGTCTGGTGAAAGACCTCAAGAGGTCCGATCTGGTCATCATTCTGGACGACGTTCATAAAAACCTGAAAGTGATGGAACTCCTCTCGATAATAAAGCAGAGACTACTTCCCGGCTCTAGGACCACCATCCTCACAGGATCCCGTATAAGGCCTTCCTTTTACGGAAGAAAGGACCTTCAGGACAACGGCAGGGTACGGGAGATAGAGCTGCTGGGGCTTGACCCGGTCAGTGCGGGCAAGCTACTGACGGTCAGGGGGGTTCCTCGGGAAGAACATGAACTTGCCTACAGGAAGACCTCCGGGCATCCACTCGCTCTTGAACTATATACTACTGGCTCGGACATAGACGGCTACCTGTGGGAAGAGGTCACAAGGAACCTGGAACCTAAGGAAATGGAAGTGCTCGATCTGGCAAGTATATACCGATACCCCATGCCCGCTGAAGCTTTTTTCCCTGGAGGGGTCCCTGATAGGGGCCTCATCGATAGACTCGCTGAGCGCGTTCTTCTCAGGCGGTTCGTTGACGGAAACCTGGTGATACACGATCTGCTTAAAGAGCATCTCAGAGAGAGAATGACACCAATGGAAATGGAGAAATATATCGTAGCTGCGATCGATTTCCTTTCCACGAGGGGTTCCGAGAAGGACATCCTTCACCGGATCGCACTTCTTTGTGAGCATGACCGAGATGAGCTCACGGATGTCCTTCTAAGGGAAGGGGACTTCCTGGTCAGCAGGGGGCACCAAGAGTTACTCGATATGGTTCAAAGGATCGATCCAAAGATGTTGAAGGGAGTCGACCTGGTAAGGTATCTGAACCTGTTCTCCGAGCTGAACGTCAGGGAGGGAGACCCCGCCTCGGCCGATATCAGGATAAAGAGAGCGCTCGAGGAATGCGACAGGATACTTCTTTCCGGGGGACGGGAAAAAGGAGAGGTCCTCCCCCTGGTCTCGAAGCTTCTTTTCAGGTCGGGGGAGATCTCGAGGGCAAACGGAGTCCATTCACAGGTCATAGAGGCCCAGAGGAAGAACGTTTCCTATAACAGAAGATACGGCAGCAGACCGGGACTAGGGAAAGCCCTTAACAATCTTGCCGTTGCATACCTTGAAAGGGGGGAGATTGACAAAGCGTTGGAGTCCTTTCACGAAGCACATGGTCTGCTAGAAGAGAGCGGGGAACCCGGTTCGAGAGCGTTCGTGGAGGCTTCGATAGCGGATGCATACATCATCAAGAGGGACCACGTGAAAGCGAGGAAGTTTCTGAAGAAGGCCTCATCTTACGATTCCAGAATCCCGGCTATCAATGGGAAGCTTACAAGGAGGACCGGTCTGTGCCGGTCAAGCCTGGGAGACCTCGAAGATGCCCTGAGGGACCTCCAGAGGTCCTATGCGTCCTTTGTGGAAGCAGGTGACAGGGAATCCATGATATGGGTCCTATTGGACCTTCATACCCTGTCGAGGAAAATGAAGAACAAGAGAGCGGCCATGGAATACCTGGAAAGAGCATACTCCGGTATAAAACGCCTCAAAGGAGCTTCGGAAAGCAGCGGAGAACTTCTACTTCATTGCTACAGAACAAGGTTCAGTTTCATGACCGAGGAGGAGTGCGGGAGTATCGACGCCGCGGCAAGGGAGCTTGCAGATGTCCTGATCTCGGTGATGGGGCCTAAGAGGTCCGTTGTCTATCTTGATTCGATGATAAAGGAGGTGGAGGACCGCAACCATATCCTGACCATCTTGAAATATTTCGAGAAAATGACCTGGACGAAGGATGAAACCAAAGGATCCCTTGTCGTTTCCCTGCGGCGGGCCGAGCTTCTGCTTGAGGTGGGCAGGAGGGATGAAGTCGAAGAGCTGCTGAACAGGATAGTTGAAAAGGGCAATAGGACGGGATTCACCAAGGCGGTCAGGAAGGCGAGGTCACTGTTGCGGTAAGACATTGAACAGTTCTCAGAGTCACTAAGACCAAGTTTTTTCTTCTTCGAAAAAGATCCGGGCTTTCAAGTGTCCGGTGGCCTTGGTCGAGATGTCTTCGATTCCGACCAGCATCCCTTTGAGGGATACACCGAACAGTCTATATCCAATGGTAAGGTATTTACTGGACAAGTTATATTCACCCCGGGGGTAAACTCTCATGAAGCTGCAGTGGCTCGTTCCCATCGTCCTGTTGACAGCGGTCGCGATCTCCGGATGTCTAGGAGGAGATGACGGGGGCGATGATGAACCAGATTACATAGTGAAGACAGATACCATGGACCTCACCGGAATACAGACTGGACTGGCCCAGGCAACGACGACGGATGTTTCCGCAGTGGTCCCGATCCCGCTCGATTACGACACGGTGATCAAGCTCCAGGTGAACATATCCATAGAGGACAACGATGAGAGCACCGAAGCCGATTCCGTTGGCACGATGGAGCTCAGGGAGACTGGAGGGGAGGGGGGGAACTCCTCTTCAGTTAACGGCGGCAACACACCGGTCAGACAGCAGATCGTCGTCGAATGGCAGAACGGGGAATACCTTTCCACCCAATGGGAGCTGCACATCCCTGTCACCCTGAAAGCAGGGGAGGACCAATGGCCTGGCCCCTTCATATGGAGCGGTGTCCCGGACCGGGGTTTCGCATATTCCATACAGGTAACCTACGAGTACCACGCAGAGAACGAGGAGTAAGATGGCAGGCAAGATCTAATATTGCCAGGCACCTTTCCTGACACCATGTCCAACAATGCGGCCTGGGTCTCGCTGATATCCGGTATCGTTGCTTTCCTGATACCCTTTATCGGTCCTTTTCTTGCAGTTATTGCCATAATTGCCGGTTTCATCGGCAGGAAGAAGAAGCAGGCAAGGACCGCAGCCAACATCGGTCTGGTGCTCGGGATCGTATGGTGGATCCTCGCGGTTATCACCTTCGTTCTGGCAAGTGTCTTTGGTCTTTTTAAAAAGATAGGCCTTTGAAACCTTCCTCAACTTACGGAAAGGGGACAATAATATCCGTGGTAGGGTTCGATACAAGAACGGACCTGTGCTGAGGATCAGATCGTAGGGGTGGCACATATCGAGCCACCCCTTATCCTCTCTTCTGATGTGGGGGTGTTTCTGTTAGGATAGTCTGGTCCGACTATCTGCAGTGGTATTCGGCGACGATAGCGGAAGTTGAATTGCAGCCGTAGCATCCGGTTATGTACAGGTTCTCGACGCTCTCGATGGAGACGAAGAACAGGTCGAAGTGACCGATCCCGTCCTCCCAGCCGTTGCATCGATTGAAGGCCACAGCCCATACGTCCTCCCCTTTCCAGAGGCATTTCTCCGCGTATGTGGGGATCCTGTTGGGTCTTTCGTCCATATCGTCGTATGTCTCTTCGATGCAGTATCCAAGGATGGTCCCGTTCTCCCCAAGGTCATCGGCCTTCTCCTCCATGACCTCCATGAGCCTGTCACGGAGCGCGGCGGACATATCGGAACCCGTGTATGCCGCGGAAAATCGATCATGTACCCCATGGTAAGGGACGCTGTAAGGGCTGCCGGAGTAGTCCGTGGAAGTGACATTGACCTCGGGGGAGACCCTGAGGTCTTCGGGGGTGCCGTCGGGGTTGATCGTGCCTCCCTGGTCCACGGGGATGAGATCGATACAACCGGTCACTGCCACCACCCCTATCACCAACACTGCATTGACGAGAACCAGCAGCCACGGCCATATTGGAGAGCTATTCTCTTCTTTCATGGATACCCCTTACGATGACAGACAGGTATCTTTCGGAAGATTATATAGCGAGTTTGGAACAGCTCTTGGACAGCATCGAACCAGGCAACCATCGTGAGTGATGCCGTTCACCGTATATCTCTAAGTGCCTGGCTGCATGGGAGGAGGTGGGGGGGAATGGTTCCCTGCCGGTGGAAGACCGGGCCCCCCGAGCCCTGGCTGCGGGGCTGGAGAAGGACCAGGGGGCAGTGAAGCAGCTGGTGGTCTTGGTCCGATGGATGTCCCGGTCGGAGGAGGATATGGACCTTGAGGAGCAGGTCCGGTCGACTCCTTTCTCTTTAATAACAGCAGTACCATTGCGAGGACCACTACCAGAATGACCGCGATCGCTCCTACGATGATAAGCAGTACCAAAGCACCGTTCCCCTTTTCGGACCCGCCCGAAGAGGGTGACTCGACTATCACGATATCGTGTTCCAAGGACACATCGCTCTCCCCGTCGAAGACGATCAGGACAGCGGTGAATTCTCCCCCTTGCGTATAGGTGTGGTTGAAAACAGGATCGGAACCGGATACAATGTCCGACCCGTCTCCCGGGTCGAAAGAAAATGTGAGGTTGGGGAGGTCCGTGGGGGTATCGAAGGTACCTGAAGCGTCGAAGACCACTGCTTCATTGACATTAGCGCTCTCTGGCGCCTCCAGGCTCAACTGTGGAGGGGGGTTCCTGATATTGACCGTCGCCGTCTTGACGGCGCCGTGGTCAGTCCCGTCGAAGGTCCTGATCTCCACCTTCTTCATCCCGGAGCTCCTGTAAACGTGCTGGATGCGGGCGGGACCCCAGAAAGTGATGCCATCCAGTGTCCACTCGAACTGGAGGTTGCCTTTGTCGCTTGGGGTATCGGAGGACCCTTCGGCGGAGAACGTGAGGACCTCATCCATATCGGCGCTCAAACGAGATACGGAAAGATCCGTCTTCGGGGGGACGTTCTTCACCGTCACTTCCATGGTGACGTTGAACTCATTTTGGTCACCGTCCCTTGAGAACAATGCTACAACGAACACGCCATCGCTGACGTATGTATGCGTGGCCGTTATCTCACCGTCGGACCATTCAGTGAAGCTTCCGTCCCCGAAGTCCCATCGGACCTCGATATACTTCTCGTCAGATGGGTTCTCCTCGACGGAACCGGTGAATGTATAGGCGGAATCCTCCAGTATGCTGTCACCGATAACAGGATCGATCTCTATGATGGGGGGCGGATCAAGGACCGTGACGTTGATCGTGCACGGATATGATTCTTCATCATCATCCCGGGCTGTTACGACAATGGTGTAATCTCCGGCCTTCGTGTAAGTGTGCTTCTCCCTGAAGACCTTCTTCCATTGCGTCTCCGTCCCGTCCCCGAAGTCCCATCTAACCTCCAGGTCCTCAAGGTCTATATCGAGATCGAAGACCGTTACCTCGAACTGGTGCTCCTCGTCCTCGTTGAGGACCACATCCGTTTCCGTCAGGGTAATAACGGGGAGGAAGTTCTCGATAATAAGGTCGATATAGGCTGTGTCGGTATCCCCGAACCTGTCCTTGATCTCCACTGCCGGTCTGTAGCTCCCAGCCTCGTAAGAGAAAGATGCCTGTGTGTATTTACTCCAACCCGAGGAGCGCCCATCCCCGGAATGGAAATTGTATTCAAGCTTTTCAAGGTCTGCCGGGGAATCGTAACCCACTGCGTTGAAGGTCAGCCTGGTTCCCTCCACGGGGTCTCCGGAGAAGGTAAAGTTGACTGAGGGTTGGCGGTTGACGACCTTCACATTTGTTGCAGCCGAGGCGGATTCTCCGTCATCATCCGTGGCTGTCACCTCTATCCGGTAGGTGCCCACGAGAGGGAAGAGCATCGTTCTGTTGGGCCCGCCCGGTTCTTCGACCCCGGAGGGTCCCTTCCAGAGATAGTCCATGGTCAGAAGGTCGGAGGGGGTGTCCCGGACCACCGGAAAGAACGTGTATTCGTCGCCTTCTAGCAGCTCGATGTTCGCGGGCATCTCGATCGTTGGCGGTTCGTTCGATACCTTTACAACAACAGGTTCCAGGTCCCAGTAGGTGCCGTAGGTGTCCTTGACCCTGAAACGCAGCCATTTCGTCCCCTCCTCGGAGAAGTTCAGGGAGAGGTCCTCGGAGGTGACCGTTCTCTCGAAAACACGGTCCGAGTCCAAGTCCCAGTACATCTCCGATACGGCAGCCCCTGAAATGGTAATGTCGATCCGGAACGTCTCATCCTCCGTCACCTCGAAAAGGTCCGGACCGGTCATGACCACCTCCTTTGTGGTGGGCTCCTCGATAGTGTACCTGGCATCCACAGGCATCCCGGAGAGTTTCTCGATCCTGCCGGACGTCCAGTATATCCATATTTCGTCGACGGTGCTTCTCGAGCCCAGGCCAAAGTGGAGCCTCCGGGGCTGCTGGAATCCGTGCCCGCCGCAGTCCCCGCCGACGTATCTCGTCAGGGTGAGGTCTCCCGACCTGATTACCACCCTGGTTCCGGTCGCGTCCGCGGAGGTCTGATGCAGGCCGCCGGCCCCGACCAGGTCGAACTCGAGCCAGTGGTTGGAGTTGCCGGGGTTCCGGAACAGATGAAGCTCCCTGGGACCCTTGTAGGGATAGGTCCCCTCGGTGCAGAAGTCAAGATCACCGTCATTGTCGTAGTCGACGAAGGTGCCTCCGGTATTTGACCAGACCTTGAGGTTGGAGGCATCGGTGCGGTCCGAGAAGGTCTTATCCCCGTCGTTCTCCCACATGAAGGAATGGTCCCAGAAGGAATAGGTCTTCACCTGTGGAACCCAGAGGTCGAGGTCGCCGTCGTTGTCGTAGTCTCCCCAGGCGACCCCGAAATAGTCCTCGTCCTTCCACATGTAATCACCAGTGTCCGGGTCCTGGACGATCGTACCCGAGGGGGTGATCGGTATCCCGGCCTTCACCCTGATATCGGTGAATTCGAGATAGGGGGGGCCGGAGTTCTCGAAGAGCTGGGAATCCGCGCAGTAGTAACCGCGGTTCATCCCCGACCTCTCGTCGTCCTTGTGGGCGAGGTGGGAAACCCACACATCCATGTCCTGGTCGTTGTCGAAGTCTGCCCACCCGGCACCGTTGGAGTGGCCGTAATAGTAGCTTCCCTGGTAGTAGGTCTTCTTCCCGGTAAGATTGTACAAAACGGCGCTCTCGGTGAAGGTCCCGTCCCGGTCGTTGATCCACAGCTCGTTGGGGGTCAGATGGTAGTTGCTGACATATATGTCCGGCCATCCGTCCTCGTTGGGATCGCACCAGACGACCCCCATCCCCGCGTAGGACTCGGCCCTGGGATGCAGGCCAGCGGAAAGCGACACATCGGTGAAGGTGCCGTCCTTATTGTTGTGGTACAATCTGTCCATCTCTCCGGGATAGGGCATCTGCAGGTCGCCGGGCTTCCTCCACCCGACGGTGTAGATGTCCGGGTAACCATCCCTGTCGTAGTCCCCCCAGGCTATTCCTTCCGAGGGAAGGCCGTCCGACGGGTTCCCGGCGGACGAGGTAACGTCGGTAAAACCCCAGTTGGGGGGACCGTTGTTGCGGAAGAGATGGTCGTCGTCCCCGGCTGTGTAGAAGTCAAGGTAGCCATCAGCGTTGTAATCGGCCCACTGGGAGTATCCCCTTGAGATGTTCACACCAGTCTCGTTGGAGACATCCGTGAAATCCCAGCTGGGGGGGCCGTTGTTGCGGAAGAGGTAATTGGAGGAGGGGCCTCTTACGAGGAGGTCGAGATATCCGTCGTTGTTGTAATCTCCCCATGCAAGGTTGTCGCCCCGGTATCCTGAGAGACCCGTATCCTCGGACATGTTGATGAACGTTGGAGTCCTCGCGGGCGGCAAGAGTTCCTTCAAGATCATCGGGTCGGTCCCCCCTTCAGTTCCTAGCGCTGCAGCGGGGGATATCATTACAAGTGCCAGCAATACCATGAAAGCTCTGTATGGCTCCATTTTTTCTCCCGGGTGGTAATTGCCCCAGCACATACTTAAACGAAGTGGAGAACGGGAAGGGTCAGCCCTCTCAACTCCAGTCTCCCGTTCCCGGAAGGTTATGGAAAGGGTTATCGTTCTTGTTCACATTCGAGTATCGCTACAACGGATATACCGGAGATCCACCTGCAGATGTCCGTGAAGGTTTCATGGGACATTTCTGCCTTTTTACAGAGAGGCGGTGAAATGAAAAGCGACATCATCATCGAAACAAAGGGTCTGAAGAGGACGTTCGAGCTTGGCGAGGTCAGGGTCAACGCCCTGAGAGGGATCGACCTGACGGTTAAAAGGGGAGAGTTCCTTGTCATCCTGGGCCCCAGTGGATCGGGAAAGACGACGCTTCTGAACTGCCTTGGAGGGATCGATTCCCCCTCCGAGGGAAAGATCATCGTGGAAGGGAACGATATCGGTTCCTACCGCGAGAACAGGCTATCCGAGTACAGGAGGAACAAGGTAGGCTGGATATTCCAGTTCTTCAATCTGATCCCGTCGCTGACCGCGGCCGAGAACGTCGCACTTGCTCTGGAGATGGCCGGGGACAGGAAAGATATGATGAAAAGGAGCGAGGAGGCGCTTTCCCTGGTGGGCATCCCCGACAAGGCGAACATGTTCCCGTCCCAGCTTTCCGGGGGCGAGCAGCAGAGGGTTGCCATAGCCCGGGCACTTGTCAAAAGACCAAGGATCGTCCTTGCCGACGAGCCCACGGGAAATCTCGACTGGGTCACCGGCCAGAAGATAGCGGAGCTTATGAAGGATCTCAACAGGAAGGAGGGCATCACCTTCGTGATAGTCTCGCACGATGTCTCCATCACGGAAGTGGCAGACAGGGTGGTGCACCTGATGGACGGTAAGATCTCGGACCGGACCTACAACCTGCCCCGGACCAAGAAGGTGATGGAAGAATGATCATTCTGATCAAAAAGGCGGTCAGGGACCTCATGAGGAATAAACTGAGAACGGTTTCCATCATACTTGCGATAGCCCTTTCGGTGGGTCTTGGGATCGGACTCGTGAATGCTACCAGGGACGCCTTCGATTCATTCGACAGGAGGCTAGAGGTCACGAACTATGAGGACATCGATATCAGGTTCGATATGGCAGATCTCGACATGGACGAGATCAGAAGCATGGATGGGGTTGATACGACGATCGGGAGGATCTTCATGCAGACCCAGGTCCAGATAGGGACTGAGAGGTTCAAGACGCACTGGATATCCGCCCCATACGAACCGGAACGGCCCCATTCCTCCATCAATGGTTACCAGATGGTGGATGGAGACTACGTATCATCGCCTGACTCGAGAGAAGCCCTGGTCGGACATCTTTTCGCGAGCGCGAACAACGTCAGGATCGGGGATACACTGACCATAATCTACGAGAATACAACCATAGACCTGACGGTCGCTGGGATCGCTGCCTCCCCCGAATACATCTATGTCGTGAGCGACGAGGGTTGGCCCGAGCCCTCTCTCCTTCTACCTCTCTTCACGACGACGGAAATGACAAGAGAGATCCTCGAGCTCGGAGATCATACATACAACGAACTCCTGGTAAAGGTCAAGGAGGGTTACGATGTCGAAAAAGTAAAGACGGACTTGGAGACCTATCTCATCGGAAAAGGAGTCAGGATAACGAGCTCATTGCTCGGAACGATGGAGAACGATTATCTCTTTTCCAGGACGGACGCGAACGCGATGGGGCAGATGGGATGGATCTTCGGGACCATCATCCTCGTTGTAACCGCCGTTGTCATATACAATTCGATGACGAGGCTGATCGCCTCTCAGAGAGCGTACATCGGGGTTATGGGGGCTCTTGGAGGAAAGATGAGGAGCATAATCGCCCACTATTCCCTGTTCGGGTTCTTTATGGGCTTCATGGGTTCTGTTCTGGGCATCCCTCTCGGTATCGGCATCTCCGTGCTGACGATGACAGAGTACGCGAACATCATCGGCCTAGTCGATCCTGTACTTGACATATTCTGGATCTATGCCGTCATCTTCGTGCTCATAGGAGTGGGAATTGCGACCGGGGGTGCTTTTCTGGGCTCCCTGAAAGCCGTAAGGATCGGACCGAGGGAGGCGTTGACCTCGCAGTACACCACCATGGATTTCTCCAAAAAGCCCATTCTCGAAAGGCTTTTCGACCTCATCGCATACAAGAGACCCATACTCCCGAGGATCCCGATGAGGAACCTCAGCCGCCACAAGCTGAGGACAGGGATAACCATAGTATCCCTTGGGGTCTCTCTGCTTCTGGTTTTTTCGTGCCTTGCACTTGCCCTTGGCTTCACCCAGCCCCTAGAGGACAATTATTCCAAGTACGAGACCTGGGACCTGAAAGCAAAGTTGACAGCTTCGAGATCCGAAGTCGAGGTCTCGGCGCTTCTGGGGTCCCCCGTTTTCGCTGGGACCGGTGCGGAAGCGGCCCTTGACGATTACGTCTCCCTGAACGATGATGGCAAGCTGAGCTTCGCCAGAGTGCAGGCGTTCAGGTCGGATTCTGCCCTCAGGAACTTCCACGTTATCGATGGAAAGAACGATCCGGCGAACGGGATACTTGTCGGATCCATACTCGCAAGTGATCTTGGTGTCGGGGTGGGGGACACTGTGGAGTTCGTTCTCGGTAACATAACAGCGAGCGCGAAGATATCTGGAATAACGGGGGAGCTTATGGACGACTCCTTCCAGATGACGTTGGAACAGGCAAGCACCATCCTGATGACCGGGGGGGCCGTCAACGCGATAATACTGGACCTGAATGGTGCCTCTAGGGAAGAGGTCGAGAACTCCCTTCGGGAGACCTTTTCAATCTCCTCGCTCGTTTACACCAGTGATGTCCAGAACGGCATGGAATCGCTACTCCAGGGACTGATCACGATGTTCCTCATATTCATCGCGTTCGGTGTACTATCCGAGGTTCTGTTCATCTCGACAACGGTTGTCCTGAACATCCTTGACCGGGAGATGGAGTTCATCTCCCTTCGGGCCATGGGGTCAAAACCGGGAAAGATCAGGAGGATGATAGTGCTGGAGACCTTGCTCCTCCTTACAGGAGGTCTCGTGATAGGCCTCCCTCTGGGCGTCCTTACAACGAAGTGGGCCATGGCCTACATTGTGAAGGACCTTATGTATTACGTAATAAATATCGATCCCTCCGTCTACATCTTCACAGCCCTGATCGCCGTCCTATCC
>JAFGJI010000085.1 GCA_016929175.1 Thermoplasmatota archaeon
ACATATACACCACCAATCTGGACCTTGCCAAGGTGGAGAAGATGGGGTTCGAAGGTCTCCGCATCCACTCAATAGGGAGAGTACCAAGGAATGCCCCCTTAAGACAGCAGATGACCCTGCAGAGGTTCAGAAAGCTTGACCTCGGTGATCGATATGTTAATTACATAATAGCCGGGGATTGGGCGATGTCCGGAGCCGTCAACAACAAACCTAACATCTGGTATGTACATTCTCCGATAAGGGAGATATGGGACCTGTACAAGTTCACCAGAGAGAACTCGGTACCGGGTCCGTTCAGACCGATCTTCGACATCTGGGTGAGATACAACAGACGCCTGAATATGAGGAATCTCGGTCATGTTGATAAGATCGCCTTCAATTCCTTGAATACCCAGAAAAGGGTGAGAAAATATCTCGGGAGGCGGGGGACAGTTATCTACCCCCCCATCGCAACAGGTGATTTCCATTACAGGGGAAACGATGATTTCTGGCTCAGCGTGAACAGGTTGATCCACCATAAAAGGGTCGATATTCAGATCGGGGCATTCGAGAAGCTTCCCGGAGAACGACTGATCATCGTGGGGTGCTTTGAAGGATCCAGGCATTTCCGTCAATATGCTAAATATATCGAGAGCATAAAGCCGCCCAACGTGCAAATAGTGGACCAGATGGACCGTGAAGGGATGATCGACCTTTACTCCAGATGCAAGGGGTTCATTACTACATCGAAGGATGAGGATTTCGGCATCACGCCCGTTGAGGCCATGGCATCGGGCAAGCCGGTCATAGCTCCTAGAGAAGGAGGCTACAGGGAGACCGTGGTCGATGGTGTGACTGGTATGCTGATCGATGACATAGACACCCAAAAGCTTATCGATGCGATCAAGGTGATAGGGGCTGGGCCAGAAAGCTACAGGGAGGAATGTATAAAACGGGCAAGGCTGTTCGATCAGAGCGTTTTCATAAGAAAGATCAAAGAGCAATTGAAGGAACTCGAAGATACGCAGCAGAATAGACCAGATGGGCACGTTGGATAACTGAAAAGTGATTCCGATGAAGAAAATGAAAAAAGATGACAGACCTCTTCAAAAACACCCGCCTTTGGATACTTCAAAATGTCTATCCGTTATCATCTGCGTGAAGAACGGAGAGGATACGATAGGGCAGCTGCTGGAGTCGATAAGCTCCATTGCATTCAGGGAACTGATAGTGGTTGACGGTCTATCGAGGGATTCCACGGTGGACATATGCAGAAGATACGGAACTCGTGTACTTTCCGATGAGGGCAAGGGTCTTGCTCATGCCCGCCAGATGGGAGCGGAAAACGCCAGCGGCGATATCATTGCCTACATAGACGCTGATGCCCAGATACCTTCCCCTGATATACTGGAAAAGATGTGCGCCGAGATGACGGAGAAGGACTGGGGGGCGATCCACCCGCAGGTGATCGATCCAAGACCTAACAAGAACATATGGGAGAAGGCACAGGACGACTATTACAGGAGAACGTTGAACAGGGAAGGAGAGAGGAGATACGTCCCATGCATGGTTTGTCTTGTTAGGAGGGAACTCATCCTGAAATACCGCTTCGATCCGGCCTTCACATTCGGCTCCGAGGATGTCGACCTGTTCCACAGGTTCTGGAAGGACGGTATCAAGATCGGCGTGTCCAGAGAGGTTGCACATCACATGAACCGTTCAACATTCGGTGAACTTTTCCATCAGAAAGTGTCGTACGGGGTGGGTGATATGAGGTTCATCAGGAAGCACGGGACCTATCTGTCATTGACCACTCCTGCATACGTCCTGTTGCTCGGAACCGCTATAAGCTTGAAGACGAAAAAGCCTCAACATATCATATTCTACACGATCTGGAGCACTGCCCTGATGCTGGGCATGATCAAGGGGCTGTTCAGACCCGGATGAAAGGCCCGATATCGTATCCCCTTCAAGCATCCGATCATATCTCATGAGATACTTTTGAGGAATTTCGCCTTCCTGAGCCGCTTGAGGCCCACCACATAGAAATTCTTTCTCGAGCCGTCATACACATAGTGATGGGATATCGTATCCTTTCTATGGGGAGCGAACGATATCTGATGACGGGGGGAGAGACGATGGGCAAGACCAGGTTTTTTCGAAAGAAGGACCGCATGTGCGGTCTGCTCCATCCATCCATGATGCGGGAAATCATGTTCATGGCACAGTTCAAGGAACCTTTCGAGCAGATCCGGATCATACTGCTCCAGGGGCAAGTTCATGAGTCCAGAATTCACATGGGATATGATGTCCATACCGAGTTCTTTCCCGAGTTCATCCGGATCGAAAGAGTAGGACGATCTGTAGTCGCTCATGAAGAAAGCACGATTGTTTCTCAGATATTCGAGGACCTCCTCCGATCTTCCGAAGAAGAGGAGGTCCGAATCCAGGGACATCACGCTTTCAGCATTGGAATATCCGTAGAAATCGAACAACTTGAGCGAATGGAACATGAAGCGTTCGAACCTGTACTCCCGGGCATATTTCTTTCCCTTCAACCAGCTTCTCATCTCTTCATTGGCCTTCTTCAACCGGATTATCCTGCAACCTTTGAAATGGTCCCTGAAGGTCTTGGCACAGATATCATCGAAAGTCCCGTCCTCATGGACCACCAGCATGGGATCGATATCGTTGAAATGGTAGAAGCTCTTCAGGCTCCACAGAGCATCAAGGAGGTCTCTCCTGCAAGTGAGGATGTGAACTTCGAACCCCGGGTCTTCTCTGCACTTCACGGGCGCTGTCCTCAGGATCCCTTTCCTGAACCTGTTCCTGTAATAGTTCAACCTGAACTCCACATCCCCCAGAAGCAGGTACTTCCAGGTGAAGTCCTTGACGGCGGC
>JAFGJI010000086.1 GCA_016929175.1 Thermoplasmatota archaeon
AAGAGGCCCCCTCTCGGCACGGAGCACGCCCGAGACACCTTTCGCGGAGCTGTTCCGAAACCTCGTGATGTACTGTTAATGATTTCAGGTGTGGGCCTGGTTGGACTTTCCGTTCTTGCGGCGATCACCAGTGTGGAGGTGCCGCTGTCCCTTCCAGGGTCCGGGAAAGGCTCTCTATCGATCCTTCTGGTCCTTATGGGAATTTCTGCATTATTGTCGGGTTTGGTGGGGTGGATGTCCAGAAGCTCGAAGGAAGCAGCGGAGCGTTTTTCGGACGTGAGGAAAAGGTCCCCGGTGGTCCTGAGGGACATATCCTCATCGGTGATGGAAGGCCGCTCCTTCGAATCAGCACTGAAGAGGGCTTTCGCGAGAAGGGAGGTAGAGAAGGACAGGAGGTACAGGTTGCTCCCGGGGCACAGCAGCAGGGAAGCCGGCATTCCCGAGCCCCTTCTATCATATCTTGAAAGCGCGAAGGAATTTTCAAGGGCGGGCAGAGGAACGGGAGGGAAGGCCATCAGGGCTTTCTCCAAGCATATCCAGGAGCTTCTTGATCTCGAGAGGGACCTGTCCTCGAGGGTGAGGTCTGCGGTGGGGCAGATGGAAGTGACCTCTTCGATATTCGCGCCTCTCATGATAGGCGCCTCGGCCGGCATATTCAACTTGATGGGATCGGTCCAGGGAGACATTCCCGGGGGAATGATGTTCGGTGGAGGCAGCCAGGACACCCTGGAACCCTGGCATTTCCTGCTGATGTCCGGTGGTTACCTCCTGATGCTTTCCGTGGCGACGACCCTGACCATTTACAGACTGGAGAACGGGACCACCCGGGGAGGGTGGCATCGGGTCCCCCGGAGGTTGATCCAGTCCTCCCTGGCTTTTTCCATCGGTGTTCTGGCAAGTTCATATATGATCGGATGAAAAGGAGAGAATCAAAATGAGATACACAACGGACAGGAACGGGGGTATCGAAGGTGTTCCCCTGCAGTTGATAATAGCGGTAGTGATAGGAATGGCCGCTCTTGGAATATTGATAGGATGGCTGGCGATCGCAGGTGATACGGACGCAACCCTCAGAAGGGTCACCACGGATCCTGAAACGGTGGAGATAAGCGGGGAAGGGAGGGCCAACCTGACGGTGGGCGTAACCGTCTACGTATATGATTCGGAAGGGAACGAGGTTGACGACGTGATCGTTACCTTCTCCGGATCGGTGGAGAACAGGCTTGTCAGGAAGATGGATTCGGGGGATACGGTGGATATCCCGGCGATGATCCCGTCCTCGATGGACACTGCCTTGATAGATATCACTGCCGAGAAAGGGGGGGGAATGGGGAGCTGTGAGACCACGATCGTGGTCATGAGGGTCTGAATTTCGGCCCCATCGACCGTGCCTTTTCCCTGACATCCCGGCAAATGGGCAGAACATGGATCGAACGATATGCCCTTTCAGTCAAGGATATATACTTTACCACTCGTTCGATATTTGTGGGACCATGTATCGAAAGGTCATCTTCGTAATGCTGATCCTGTCATTATTCCCCATCATTGCGAAAGCAGATGAGGACCTCGGTTCGATGATCGGGGAGCAGAATGAGGAGAAAAGGTGGACAGAGGCGTACTATGCCTTCGAACCTCCGGTTATGGATGGTTGGATCGGGGACATGGAATGGCAGACGGAGTTCACGGCGAACTACTTCGACGCCTTCGACGGTCAGTCGTTTCGGGAGATCTATCCGCCGGAAGGCTCTGATGAGGAGTTCACCGACCAGGCCGACCTCGCCATCACCTTCTATCTCATGTACGATGATACGTTCCTTTATTTCGCTGCGAACGTCACCGATCAGGAGATCGTTGTGGACAGTGGAGCCACCTTCTGGAGGGACGACGGGGTCGAACTCCTGTTGGACGGCGCCCACGACATGGACTATGACCAGAGGGCAGGCGACCCATGGCCCGGGTTCGAGGATGGCACCACACTGCTTGCAACGGTGGATGGGAGTTACTATTACGATTATTCCAACTCAACTCCTTACGAGAGGACCTTCGGCGAGGAACAGGACTGGTTCGCTGCGACCAGATCGGTCCCGTCGGCAAACTATTCCATCGTGGAGATGAGGATCAGGCTGGATTCCATCGCTTCACCACAACCAGGTGATAATATCGGGTTCAACGTGGGTATCAATGACGATGATACCGGCGGCCTCTCCAAGACCGCCCTCAAATGGACAGGGAGGGAGACGACGCCGGAAGAGTTCCCCACCTTCAAGAACGAATCTCTCTGGGGGGCCGCTCATCTGAGGACCTATGTGGAGGCAAGACTGCCCGAGAGGATCGAGGTGGATGAGGATACAGAGGTGGAACTCTCTGCCGATGCCTCCACGGGAAACCATCCGGAATTCGAAACGGGAGCGAACTTCACCTGGACCCTGCCCCAGTACATCGATGGTGAATGGAACAACCTCACGAGCCACGGACCCGATCTCGTCCATGTCTTCGAGGAACCCCTATCTTTCTACACCCTTATCCTGGATGTCATGGACCCGTCCGGTGTGTCGGATACGGCAGTTACCAGGATATACGTGAAGGATGTGACCCCCCCGGTCCTGGAGTACTCCGATGCCACGGCTCTCGAGGAGAAGCCGTTCACCTACGCGATCAACGCCACGGACAATGTGGCCGTCTCCCGGGTGGAATGGTCCCTTCATGAAAATGGCTGGTACAACCGGACGACAAAGGCGACGTTCTTCGATCACATTTTCGAGCATCCGGGCGTCTATGCCCTCCATTTCTCCGTTTCGGATGAGGAGAACAACACTGCGAACGGCACCGCAATGATAACGGTGTTGGATGATGCGCCTCCGGTCATTGAAGGTTTCATCCCGGACCTCATGATGAACACTTCTCAGGTGGTTTCCCTCTCCGCACCGGCAGCTTACGACGATACGGCGGAAGGTCCCTCCACGAACCTCTCCTTCTCCTGGTCCTTTTCGGGGGAGTTCGGCTGGTACCAGTTCTTCGGCCGGACGGTCAATGTGAACCTGGACATCCCCGGCAGATACAATGGAACGCTGACGGTGACCGACGGTATCGGCCTCTCATCCTACCTCAACTTCAATGTCTCCGTCCAGGATGACACACCCCCTGTACCCGGGTTCTTCCTTCCCCTCGAGGTGGGGGAGTCCCGACAGATCGAGCTCAACGCAAGCGGATCCATGGACAACGACCCCTTCTTCTGGGCCGGCTCCTCCTTCACATGGGTGGTAGTTCTCCAGGGAAAGGAGAACTTCACGGATACCCTGGAGGGCCCGATCAACCATATATCGTTCCCCTTTCCGGGGACGGCCCTTGTAACGCTTTACTTTGAAGATCCGTCGGGGAATACAGCGAACCTCACCAAACAGGTTCGGGTATTGGATATGACCCCGCCCATTGCGGTCCTGACCCTGGACGGGAATGTTGTTGACCAGAACGAGCCCTTCTTCCTGGACATCACGGGATCCCAAGATAACATGGGGCTCCTCTCCGCCCATTACACCGTATTCAGGATCGAGGAGGGGGAGGAGATTCCGATCCTATCCACACCTTTCTTCGGAGTGAGACTTCTAAATGTTTCAAATGAAGACTTCAGACAACTTGATGGGCTCTGGATAACGCTGAGCAATCCAGGCATATACCGCATAGACCTGATCATCGTGGATGTCACCGGTCTGAACGATACAGTGTCCCTAAATTTCACTGTACGAGACAGCATACCGCCAAGAGCTGCGTTGAACCGGACCATTGTCTACCTTATAGTTGGCGAGAAGCTGTACCTTTCCGGTTCGGGAAGCAGCGATGGCGAAGGTCCACTGGTGTACCAATGGCTTCTCGACAACGAGACCCTCATAGCATCCGGTCCGGAACTGGTGTGGATCTTCACGGTCAGGGGCAACCACACGATCGTTCTCAAGGTCACGGACGGAGGGGAGAATTCCGACTGCTCCATGTGCAGGGTCATGGTGACCGATCCTGTCAAGGTGGATGATGCCGGAGCGGACTATACGCTTCTGTATATCGTCTGGGGAGCGGCCATATTGATCATACTGCTCGGAGCCATTCTTCTGCTGTTATGGGCCCGCAGGAAAAGGGAGGATGAGCTGGCGAAGAGGAATGAAGAGTAGGGGCCGAACAGGTCGATCGGGATCATGAAAGGTACCTTTTTCTGCCGATCACGGCCGCAGCGAGGATGATGGAGATCAATGAAAGAAGCATGGGAAAGGGCAGCTCATTGTCCCGACCGTTATTGTCGGTGTTCAGCGTATCGTTGACCTCTACCGGTGGGTCTATAATGTAGACCCTTGACATGATTATATCATCAACCGGATGGTCCCTGAGGAGCGGTCTTGTGTTCCCGTAGGTCTCCGTCGCGGCTATGTCCTTAGCGATCTCCAGACCCTCCACCACCACCCCGAAGACCGCATATCCATGGTCATCCCTGTTCCAGTCGTCCAATCCGTGCTGCGGACCATCACATATGTAGAACTGCGACGAGGCGGTATCCGGCTCCGACGACCTCGCCATTCCAACAGCGCCGTCCACATGGGAGGCGTTCCTGCATATTTCCAGCGGTATGGTGCTGTCAGAACCTCCCATACCGTCATCGTAGGGGTTCATGTTCTTGGTATTCGGGTCCCCTGTCTGGGCCACGAAACCGTCGATGCATCTGTGGAACTTTATGCCGTCGTAGAAACCGCTCTGTGCCAGATCGATGAAGTTCTTCGTGGTTATGGGGGTCATGTTCTCGTAGAGCTCGATCTTTATCGTACCCCAATCCTCGACCTCGATGACGGCCAGCCTGTTCGGCCTGCCGAGGTCTTTTGGCTCGGTGTAGATGACCCCCTCCTGTGAAGGCGCATCGGAGGGTCTCTCCGCGTTCAGCGGTCCGGTGCAGATGACAAGGACGGCCGCCAGGGCTGCCAATTCAAGCAATACGGGCCTTCTCATCGGGATTGACATGGCCCCCCGCCCTATTTTGTTTTTTCATCGGTTGACCGTTTCCCCGCCTCCTCGTCCCTCCTCCGGAAGTATTCCCTCTCATCGAGGAGGTCCTCAAGCAGGTCTTTGAGCGGCCATGTTATGTTCGTCTCGGTGGGAGTGCAGAAGATCGGCCTGTTCTGACCCTCAAAGGACGGGAAACCGTCCATGGAGGCATGGATGAGGGGTCCGTCGAACCCGAGGAACATGACGACCTTGGGGTCCTCCTTTGCCTCCCACAGGTCATGCTCCTCGTCCTCAATGATATCCCCGATGAGGTCCTCCTCCCGGCCGGATGCGCTAAATAACAGCACATCCCGTGCTGTCAGTGCAGAGAGGCGCGACCTGATAGCATCAGCCGTTTCCCTGTCGTACCCGTAAAGCATGATACCTATCTCGTCCATGACGGGTGAACAGGCATCATCGATAAATATGTCTGGATTGGGCCGCTCCTTCACGAAAAGGTAGAAATACGGAAGTGCCCGTTCAAGCGTTGTTCTTCTTCGGAGGATTACGATGGTTGGTGAGGAGATCGAAGAGAGAAAGCACCCGTCGATCGTGCTGATAGGCATAGGCGGGGGCGGGTCAAGGATCCTATCGGACGGTGTCGAACAGGTGTTGAACTACGACATCGTCGACCGCTACCAGTGCCTGGCCAGGGCCATAAAGCTTCACAGCGATAGGCCGCT
>JAFGJI010000012.1 GCA_016929175.1 Thermoplasmatota archaeon
AGAAGGTATCCCCGTCCTGATCCCTGAATTCAATGTCGAAGGGGAGGGCCTCATCCAGAAAACCCACCCCGGAAAGCAGGACGGTAAGATCGAGGATGATAGCCTGGAATTGCGGGGGTTCCCACGGGTCCGATACGGGATTCCCCGCGATAATACAGGTGCGGCCGTCCCACAATTCGAAGGGGCCCATGAGCCTTGCGGTTCCCTGGGCGATCATCTCATCGATGTCCTCCGAGAGCCCCTGTATATTGCTCACCATCAACGACCAGTTCTTGGCATGATCGCGTATGTCTTCCGGAAACACGAAGAGGAGGTCATCGCCTTTTACCACGACGACCCCGACCACACCGGTGGTCGGTCCCGATATCACCACGGAGAAGTTCAGATATTTGGAGTCGAGCTCCGTTTGCTGCTCGACCGGGCAATAAAGCGCATCCATCATGTCGAGTTCGACCATGTGTAGTTCGATCCCTGCCTCGAGATCATCCGATAGGGAATCAAGCTCCAGGGAAAGGTGCTCCCGATCCCTGTCTCTCAAGTATGAGGCGAACAGATAACTCCCCAGTACGATGATCGCAATGATGATGAATACCACTGCCACGGATATCATGGATGGCATGACCAATTCCCTGGTTCTACGATATCGAGAAAGAAGCTTCACTATATTTTTCTACGACCCGAGAATATTTTAATGTTTCACCCCGATTGGCCTTCTCTGATAACAATGGGACACATCGACATATCCTGCCAGCAGTGTGGTTTATAGATCACATTTCCAGTTGGTGTTCCGGGAGAAAGTTTTATCAGGGGACCCGTTTCTGTCCGGTGGATGAACGCCCAGAGGCCCCTGATGGTCTTCATAGCGGTTATTCTCATCGCAGCCCCGGTAATTGCAGCCCATCATGAGGATTATGACAGGGCAAAGCTTGACCTTGATACGATCAGATACTTCATAGCATCAACCAAGGAGCAGATCAACAGGACCCTTGAGGCCCTGCTCGTCGAGGACATCGATGACGCCTTCGGGGGTTCTCAGAATATCACCGATCATATAACAAGGATAGGACAGACGCTCGAGGACATTCCGACCGGGATCGATTCCTATTCCGAACTGGAACTGGTCCATTCGGGTCTTGCCGCTATCGAAAGCAATCTCTCGGTCCTCGTGGAACGGGCTTCGGAGCTTCTTTCATCCGTTGCTACCGCATCCGCTGTCAACATAAGCTCATGGAACGTTACGGGGACCTTCGAACCACTTCAGGCCCTGGATGGTATCCTCACTTCACTGCCAGACATCATCAAAGGGATCGACGTCTCCCTCGAGTCTCTTTCCGGAACGATGGATGACCTGCAGAACTCCGGGATCGTCCTTGATCATCAGATCATGCTACTTTCCGACGTTTCGCTGCATTATCGCAGTATGGATACGGACTGGATTGTTGCCGAGGTCCTGAAGAACGATATCATGAAAGGACTGATGGAAGGGTGGGGGAAAGGGCTGCACTCAATGGCCAACCACACTGGACCCGACATTATCCTGGTCCAGAGACTCGACCTCCTCAGGTCGGTCCCCCTCGTATCCGACCTTGCCCTGCTCGTGAATGCGGTGGTCTCCGATCTGGACCGGGTCTCCTTATCATTCATCCAGCTCTGGGACCTGTTTCGGGATATGGAGGAGAAGGAAGCCTTGCTCGAGGGCACGTACAAAAACCGGATCGAGGGACAGTATAAGATATTCCGATCGGCCCAGGAGAGCGTTGAAGGTGTGACCGGCATACTTCTGATCCACCGTGAGGTTCTCTCGGAAAATTCACATTACGATAATGGTTCCGTCAATGAGAACCTTACGAACCTCGAAATCTGGAGGGACCGGTATGTGGAATGGTTGAACTCCCTGGACCTTTTCGATCACGACCTCCAGGTGATGTCGGACCTCATGTCCCGCATACTGGCGCTTCAGGTGTTGGATCCCGATACGGACGGTGACGGGAACCTTTCCTTCGAGGAAGGGGCGGATCTCACCATGGACACCTTACCCGGCGAACTGCTCTTTAACCTGACAAGGACAAAAGAGGAGCTTCGGGCCGAGATCATGTCGATAGAGGGGCCACTCTTCAATACTTACATGCCGGTCTTCTCCATTCTGAACATTACGGCCGCCGAAGTCTCCACCTTCACCAGTGGTCACCTATCCCTTGTCAAGGACCTGGCATCCCTGTGCAAAAGCGAGACCACCTTGACAGACCGGCAGTACCTGGCATTGTTGGAGCGGTCTGCAAGTTCGTATCTGAATATGATCGGCTCCCTGGGAGCCATCTCCGATACCAATATATCCCTTCAAGGAAGCAATATAACATTCAACAACAGCTCCGAGCCTCATCTTTTCCGGCTCCTGTCCTTCTACAAGGAACTTCTCCTGAACGTCTCCGGAGCAAGGAACCTCACAGGTGTATACCTGGAGCTCGACAGGACGGTAGCTCCTTATGGATCAGAGGTCCATGCCCGGGTCCTCATAGTGGAGAGGAATACCGATGGTTCACTTACCTACCCTCATGGCAGGACCGTTGTCTTCATGCTCGATGGTTCGAACCTCACCGAAACCCAGATTTATCAAGGCTCCGCGATAGTGGGGATCCCCATTGACAATTTCATGTCCATCGGAAGACACGCTGTGATGGTATCCTACCGG
>JAFGJI010000087.1 GCA_016929175.1 Thermoplasmatota archaeon
CCTCTACGATCGTTGTCTAGATCCGATATCTCCTCGGGACCTCCTTCATGCCATCAATAACCTTTGTCGTAAATGAAATTTGCCTTCCTGGGGGGGGGGGTCGAGGAAAAATTTTAGAATTAATCGGTAGATCATGAGACTTCAATGACTTACAAGAAAGAAAATGAAATAACCATTGCATGATTTACATGGTAACTGTATGGTTGAACTTCTTGAGTACCAGCATTTCATTGACATCAATGAGGAACTCTACAAGATGTCGTTGGAAGATAATGAGATCGAATATTCCGGAAAAGAAGATTATCCAATAATAAAGAGGAAAATTCGTGCATTACTATATAATGTACCCAAAGGATCTTTTTTAGAGATCGCAACGTACTATCTTTGTAATTTGATCCTGCTCTAGCCGTTCGCGGATGGCAATCATAGAACGGCTTTACATGCAGTGAAATTATTTGCACATAAGAACAGGAAAGAATTCTTCTATACCGATAAGGAGGCTCATGAATTCCAGATATCCCTTTACAGGGTCAGAGACACTTATGAAGCTCAAGATATTGAGATCTTACAAAAACCAAATCCAGATGTTATTACTTTGTGTAGAAAATTCATCGAAGAGCATCTAACCAAGAACAATGAGAGAAGCTCTGTCTTCTCTTAGAAATCTCCTGATGATCTCCAGGTCTTTCTGTCTCTGTTCTTCGGTCAAGGGCTCACCAATCATTCATAGAGAATGCGAGTATAAAAATTTTCTCCACTCATTTGCCGTCTCAATGTGATTGCCGTCTCCGGGGATTTATCGAATGCGCATCGCTTTTTCTCCATTTCGTTGAAAAACGTGGAACTTATTTTATAAGGACCAAAAGATATTCTCAAAGTGGCCCCAATGTACTGCCCCTCATGCAGGTCCCATTACATCGCTCTCCTCGGTCCAAGGCACACAGGGAACCCGCACCACCTGAAATGCAGAAGGTGTGGTGATATATGGGAGAATATCGAGGTCAGGGAATTCAGAAGTATTTCCCTTTTGAAGTATCTAATGATCGACACATTTGGTGGATGATCACTGTTCCTTTTAAATGAACGGTTGTCCTCCTCGGGAGATCCATTTCCGGTCACCATTCGATAGATGGACTTTTCTTGCAGGGCTTTCGAAAAAAAGGCTTTGATAGTTACCTCTTTCGATCGTTCACTCCTCGATGGGGCTCTCCTTCTTCTTTCCGATCACCCCGGTCATGTACAGTATCAACGCAAGTGCGATAAGTATGACCACCACTATGGCAACGATGAGAAGTATGAGGGTGATCTGCGCCCCGCCCATATCAGGGTGATCTCCCTTATCAAGAGGGTCCGTCCCCTCGAGATATTCCCTGAGGTTGTTGTAACCGTCACCATCCTCATCCAGGAACGCATCCCTCGGGTCTGCCGGATCAAGGCCGTTGGCGATCTCCCAGGCATCCGGCATTCCGTCACCGTCATCGTCATCATCGGCATTGTCCCCGATCCCGTCACCGTCAAGGTCCGACCATTCGCTAGGATCATCGGGGAAATCGTCAGAATTGTCCCCCACTCCGTCCCCGTCCGTATCCAACCATTCGCTAGGGTCATCGGGGAACGCATCCTTCGAATCGGGGACCCCGTCGCCGTCTGTGTCCGGTTCCCTGACCGTTGTGAACTCTATTGAAAGGGGGGCACTCAGGACGCTCCTGGAATGAATATCTTTCAGGATAGATGATATATCCAGAGAATACCGCGTCTGATAGTCCAGCCTCTCGGGAGTTATGATGAACTGCGTTGAGGTCCTCCCCGAATCGCTCCAGTTCACGGTATCAATGACCTCGGCCGAAATTATGACCTCCGCATCCCTGTCCATGTCGAACAGATGCGCCTGGAAGGAAGAATGATTTAGACCGATACCAAAGGACACCTTCAATATCTGGTCGAGAGGAACGTTGACCGCATCCATGCCGGGCTCGGACTCCAGCGCTCCGATGGGCTGGACCTCGGTGGAGTAACTGAAGGAGAGGTTCCTCCAGACAAGTGGGTTCCCCAGTTTATCATCGATACCAGACTGGATATGCAGCGTGTACTGTGAGTTGAACAGAAGACCGATGGTTGCCGATACCTCGACCCGTGTGGAATTCGGGACCGGTTCGATCTTAAGCGGGATCGGCGAGGTGGCGTTCTCCAATTTGAACATCATCGTTCCCGGGTCGGGTTCCGCGGGGAGATCGATCACGAATACCTGATCGATCGATATGGGTTCATTCCCCGGGGCGGGAGCAACGACCACGCCCATATCCCTCTCGGTCAGCGTCACGTTCTCCATTGTGACATGGCCATCAACGACAGAGATGGAGAACTCCACGGGATTGTGCCTGTACTCCGAGAAACGCAGTGTATATGCGGAGCCTGACGGCACACCCTCGAACAGATAGGATCCGTCAGGACCCGTAAGGGTCTCATTGAACGATCCGGGACCGGAAAGGTTCACGGTGGCTCCTGAAAGGGGGCTGATCTCCCCGCCTATGGAGGTTCTTACAAAACCCTTAACGGAGCCGCCGACGGGGATCGGTTCCAATTCGATGTTCAGGTTCCGATCCTCGAAGAGGTCGAGCTGGTAGGACCTTGGAAGATACCCCTGCCCGTAATAGCTCACATCGAACTTAGGTCCCACATAGGTCGTCAGAGAGTAGTTGCCGCTGCCGTCAGTGACGGTCGTTTCTCCCGGATCAATACAGACCTCGACACCTTCGAGCGGCGTACCCACAAGGTCGGTGACCCTGCCTGTCAGTTCGACCCTGGTCATGTTGGGTCCGTCGATCTTGAAGGGGCCTACGGAATATTCATCTCCGTCCGTGACGCATGTCACGTGATATTCCACAGGCGAGGGTAAAAGGTCCATTCCTTGCACGACGGTGGCGAACTCCACCCTTCCGCTCTGGTAATCCGGATTCGGGGAGGACCTGGTCAGGTCGAAGGTCCCATGGTCTATATCCACGATGAGCGAATCTGGAGGTGTATTGTTCTCCGAACCGTAATCCACGCTGAAACGGAAGGGTGTCGTCACGTAACCCTTAACTGGGGTAACGTTGGCGTTCTTCAGCGACAGGTTGACCCATGGAGCATTTGTGTAGGGGGTCACCAGGTCCTTCAGGCCCGTAACGTTTGCAATGAAACGGTAACGGTGGTTCCCGATGGGGAGGAGAGTGCGGACGACATATATCTTGCCATCATTTGGTATATCGTCCTGTGGGTCCTCCTCGACCGTGCTCCTGAGCTCATCGTCGATCTCTATCTTGACCCAGTTGGGCATGATATTGTAGCTGAACTCCGCCTTGAAATCGAAGAGGGTCGTGGTGTTGCCCCTTATGGGTTTGACCTGCATCGGGGATAGTTCCGGTTGCTGGTACTGGTCGGACCAGACCGAGAACACATGCTCCACGTAATTATTGCCAGGATTCGCGTCCCCGGGGTAACTTGCCGAAATATTGCACATGAACCGTCCCGAAAAAATACCGGTCCAGTCGGGAAATTCATACATACGGCTTTCACCTGCGCCTATCCCGCTGAACTGTTTCGGAAAGAAGCTTGAGGGCACCTTCTCTCCGGTCGCCAGGTTGTAAATGATCAGGGATAGGTTGCCGGATGTCATTCCCATATCGGCCCCATCGTTGAACAGAGTGACATTGACCCGAAGCCCGTCCTCCTTCTTGTATCTCCCGTTGTTCTCCGGCACGTTCACGACAGGTCGGAGGTCGGGGGCTTCCCTGGCGGGTGCGCTCTCGATCCCGGTTTCGCACAGTGCCACCAGGCCATAAGTAATTATGGCCCCGCACAGGATCAAGGACAGGAGGCGGTTCATGGGGTTCGAATTTGGAAGGTCATTATTTAACCTTTGCCTCTTGTGTGATGGATGGCACCCCCCTGTCGGCTCACGACCTTTCCGAATATAACTTCAGGAGTTCCATTATGGTCCTCACGGCCGCCTCCATGGACTCCAGGGGAATGTACTCCCTGCGGGAGTGGAAGTTCATCCCGCCTGCGAAGATATTGGGGGTGAGGAGCCCCCGGTAGGACAACATCGCGCCGTCGGTCCCGCCCCTTATGATCGCCTTCTTGGGGGCGACCCCTGCGCGGGAAACGGCCTCAACAGCGTAATCTACGACCCTTCTGTCCTCATCCAGCTTGAACTTCATGTTCCTGTAGGATTCCTTGATGTCCAGGTCGATCCGTGCTTTGGGATATCTCGCCCTCTGCAACTCTGCGATGTTCTCAAGTATGTTCACCTTCTCTCCTATGCCCTCCATGGTGAAATCACGGATCAACATCTTGACCGTGGTCTCCTCGACACCGCCCGTCATGTGATGAGGATGAAGATATCCTGTACGTCCCTCCGTCGTCTCCGGAGCCATGGTGGGAGGTACCATGTCTATGATCTCCGCCGCTATCCTTGTCGAGTTGACCATCTTGTCCTTTGCGTATCCAGGGTGGACGTTGATGCCTGTGATGGTGAAGGTTGCACTCATGGCATTGAACGTCTCGTCCTCGACCTCTCCGATCTCTCCGCCGTCGATGGTGTAGGCGATATCAGCCCCGAACTTCTGGACGTCAAAGTACTTCGTCCCGTTCCCGACCTCCTCGTCGGGTGTGAAACCGATCCTCACCCTGCCATGAGGTATGGACGGGTCCTCTACCAGAAGCTTGACGGCCGCCATTATCTCGGCGACCCCTGCCTTGTCATCGGCACCGAGCAGTGTAGACCCGTCAGAGGTTATGATCGTATTGCCAACGTTCTCAAGGAGATGCGGGTTCTCCCTAACCTCTATGACGACACCTTCCTCACCGGGAAGGACGATGTCGGAGCCGTCGTAGTTCTCATGCAGAATGGGTTTGACATCCTTGCCCGAAACCTCCGGTGATGTGTCCACATGGGCTATGAGCCCGATGGTCGGCACCCTCCCGGCCTTTTCACCATCAAGGTTCCCGGGGAGAGTGGCCATCACATAGCCGTATTCATCCATCTCGGCATCCTCCAGACCCATCCCTTTCAGCTCCTCAAGAAGCATCTGGAGAAGGTCCTTCTGTCTTTCCGTGGACGGATATCTGTCCTCCACTCCCTCCTGGGACGTGGTCCAAACCCTGACATACCTTATGAATCGATCGAGAACGTCGGACATATTCATGCCTCGGGTCGGGAAATGCCTCGATATGACAAATACCTTTGGACCGATATATTCGGACACCCCACCAAACCTAAATTAAGCATCCATGGGGATTTTTCAGGTATGACCGAGAGCAAAGACCCACTCTGTCCTGCTTGCCAGTCCAACCTCTCAAAGTCAGCCAGACTGAGAGATATGACCGGGTTCCAGCTGGTCTTCTGCGGACAGTGCGGGTTCACTGTGGGAGCGGTGAACTACTTCTAGGTGCGAAAGATGAATGAATTGACGTTCATTGCGCGCTACCCGTTCCTCAAGGAAGCAAGGGAATGGGTGAAGGAACAACATTTCACCATAGACCAGATGCTGTCCCCACAGAGCGAGAATGTTCAGAAGAGAGCTCTCGAAAGGGTCGACGATTCAATAGAGGGCAGAGAGATAAGATACGATGTAAGGGGCTCCGGCGAGGAAGAGCTCGAGCTCATCTCATACCCGGTCGCAAGGTTCATGGTGGCGGCGATCGGCGACCCCAACCTCGTAAAATGGTTCTCACACCATGAGGGGGGGAGGGCCAGGTTCCTTCTCGAAAAGGAGGAGCCTTCAAGGGTGATCAAGATAGGAGAGGAATTGGGGCTCCCGGCCCTCGAGCACCCGCCGGATTGGCAGCCGGAGACCGGAAGCCGTAAAACTGTTGTGAAAGGGGTCAGGGCGGTCGAGTTCCCCATGGAGGCCGAGAC
>JAFGJI010000088.1 GCA_016929175.1 Thermoplasmatota archaeon
AGTGCTGCCCCTGAATATCAAGGGACCCTTATATTAATATTCTGGACCATCCGAAAAAATGTGAAAAAGGGATGTTGACATTTCCTGAGGAAATGTAATATCGGAGAAATCCATCAGTCCCCCGGACGGTGGAACAACATGTCCGACGATATGTTCGATCTCGCCATAATCGGGGCCGGTCCTGCCGGGTTCGCCGCCGGGATATACGCGGGAAGGTCAGGATTGAGAACGGTGATCCTTGAGAAACAGATGGCCGGAGGTCAGGTCGTGATCTCTCCCCTCATCGAGAACTGGCCGGGTGAAAAGGAGATCTCCGGCCCGGACCTCTCCATGAAGTTCAGGGAGCACGCCAGAAGATACGTCGAGATAAGGGAGTTCTCCGAGGTCGTGTCCGTGACGGGCAAAAAGCCATTCATCATCACGACACCCGAGGGAGAAGTAAAGGCCAAAGCCCTGATAATAGCAACGGGAGCGGAGCACAGGAAGCTCGGTGTACCCGGAGAAGAGGCGCTCGGTGGAAGGGGCATCAGCTACTGCGCCACCTGCGACGGGTTCTTCTTCAAGGGAAAGGATGTCATGGTCATTGGCGGGGGAAGCACGGCTCTGCTCTATGCCATATACCTGCACAATATCGATTGCAATGTCAAACTGGTCCACCGCAGGGACGAGTTCCGGGGGGAGAAAGCCCTCCAGGACCAGGTGCGTTCCCTGAAAATCGAGCTAGTGCTGAACACCAAGGTGGAGGAATTCATCGGGGATGAGCAGCTCGAGGGGGTCAGACTTCGGAACGTGAAAAACGGTGAGGTCTCGGAAATGAAGGTGAACGGAGCCTTTGTTGCGGTGGGGGAGATTCCCATGAACGAGATCGCACGGTCACTGGGGATCAAGCTTGACAGTGAGGGTTACATAAAGGTAGACCGCAGGATGTCCACATCGGTCCCCGGGGTGTTCGCCGCCGGGGATATCACAGGAGGGCTCAAACAGATCATCGTGGCGGCAGGTGAGGGAGCGATCGCAGGCACCTCCGCATTCGAATACCTGATGGAGCCTTACTGGACCGAGAACCATTGACGTCATCCGTCGTCTTCATTTTCCCCGCCCGTTACCTTTTCCCCCTCTATCATCAATCCTCCGAAGACCATCCTCTCAATGGTCTGGGCCATCCACAGCCTCTGTGTATGATAGTCAACATCCTGCCTCATCCGAAGCTCCGAGTCTATCTGCACTCTGGCCAGGTGTATCCGGGCTTCCTTGATGCCCTTGTCGGTCACTATGTCCTCTACCAGCTCCGGAAATATCAGGGGCTCGGCAAGGCATGTTGCGATCAGGTCCAGAAGCGGGGGGACTTTTTCCGGTACCTTCCCTCCGCACAGGACCCTGAGCGATTCCTGGTATCTGCCCGAACCTCTTAGCCTTTGCTTGTTCATCCACACGGCAAATATCTGGAGGGATTTATCATTTTGGGGGTCCTGGTCGGCAAAGTGGTAAAATACGGAGACGGGGGTACACCGACATGCCTCATTTCATCCAAGGGAGCCACCGGTTCGAGATCGGAAAGATCGTCTGTGTCGAGGTAAAAGAAGAGGACGGTCCCCCTTTGGTCTTCATCAAGCCGGCAACCTCGGTTGTGCATCAGGACGATGAGGTCGTCTCCCCCACCGACGCGGGCGAGCTTTCTTTCGGACTGTTCTTTGCGATGGCGATGGGAGAACGTACAGGCTCCTCGATCAGGGCAAAGATGTCCTCCGTGCTTGGTTTCGGAATGGTCGTTGATATCTATGACCAAGAAGAGCTCATCAAGGTCATGGAGAACGGCCTTCCCTGGGAGATGGTCAAGGGAAAAGATACATTCTGCCCCATTTCCGAGTTCACACCCTCGGGGGATATCGGCGACCCTTACGGTCACGAGGTTTACATGGAGATAAACGGAAAGGAGATGCTCAGGTCCAGTACAAGGGACCTCCAGATGAACCTTGAGGACGCCCTGCATCATATATCAAAGAGCATGACCCTTTCTCCCGGAGACATTGTGGCTGTAAAGATAAAGGAGGGCGAAGGGACGCTTCACGCAGGTGACGAGATCGAGGCCGGAATATCATCGGTCGGGATCGTGAGGAACCGGCTCGGATCACCCCCTTGAAGCCGGAAAAGGGCATGACGACCCGACCCGAAATGGACCTTTCACAGGAACGGACGGAGGCAATGAATAAATAAGAAAACGGGTAACTTTCCAGTGGAGGAACATTGTTATTCTTCCAATTACCTATGGAATGGTTAATAAGTTAATGAAAAGGCATGAAGAACTACCATTACTATCATACCCTTATGAAGGAATACGATGGTCGAAAAATTGTTAAATTGTTATAATTTCCATTGGAGGTTGATGACAATTATTATATATGGGCTATGCTTATGGTTTTTTGCCCGGTAACGGTTGCGTTCCAACGGTCCATGTTGTCCGGATCGGAATGTGACTTCCGGCGCACCAAAAGGGGATCCAAAGAGCACCTTCTCCGGAAGTAGCTCTCTGGATTTGAGACTGCTTGGTCAGGGGTGTTCGAACCTCGGTTCTTACACTTTTGATCGGCGAGCAAAGGATTCGATCTTTGCTCCCATCCCCAACACCCGCTCCGATACCGTCCTTCGGGACCGTTGAAGAAAAGGCCTTGGGGAAAGATCCCCAAAAGGGATCCTAAAGGAGTAAAGGTGACCCAGATGCCTCGGCAAAAGGGAAGACAAGTGCCGCCATGCGGTAAGGACCCCTGGAGTCCGGTATCCGTAACGGACCTTGGTCCTTCGGGACCATAACCGTAACGGATCAAGAACTCCAAGGCTCCACCCAGGAACCCCGGTGCATTTCCCTCGGGAAATAAACCAGGGCAATTGGATGGGACCTGGGATCCACCCGTCCCATGTCGGAGCGTCTCCGGACGTTCCAACAAAAGGATGGGGATCCGGAGGCCTTTCGTCCTTCCTTCGCTTTCCTTCCCCGGAAGGGATCCGAAGAAGGAAGATGGACCTCACCCAGGGAATATTTCCCAAGGGATCGGACCTCCCCGGAGGATCGAACCCTTTCGAATGACCCGGGGCGGAGTTTCCCCGAGACCCTCCCCCGCTTCCTTCGGGAAGCAAGGGAACGTCAAGGGAAAAACCCGGGATCGACCACATGAACGACAACCCCCCGGTCCCCGGGAGGACTCCCGCCTTGAGGATCATGGAGGATTCGGGTCCGCCCGGAACCCCCAAACACCTCAAAGGGACTTGTCAGGGTCCTTTCACGTCTCCATGACCTCCTTCGGGAGATCACCCCGAGACCCTCCGGGTCAATGGTGCGCAAGGAACCGGGCCGATGGGGGAAGTGGCTCACGCCGCTTCCCCCATTGTCATTTCTGAAGGTTTTTTCTCAATGATCGATGCAGAGCAGGGCCCCTGAGATATCGTTTTATACATAATCGAAGTTCAGTGGGCCGGTGCTGATATGTTCTCAAAGAGGATCCGCAATCTACAGCCTTCCGGAACGGTCATGCTGGGAAACAAGGTCAAGCAGATGAAGAACCAGGGAATAGACGTGATATCGTTCACGATGGGAGAACCCGATTTCCAGACGCCCCAGCATGTCATCGATGCGGCCAAAAAGGCCCTTGACGACGGCATGACACATTACGTGCAGTCAACGGGCATCCCTCAGCTAAGGGAGGCTGTTGCTGCCCATGTGACAAGCAAGAACGGCATAGAGGCCACCCCCGATAACGTGATCATACTTCCGGCGAAATTCGCACTTTACGGGGCCATACAGTCCCTTGTGGATCCAGGTGATGAGGTGATCTATCCCAATCCCGGATGGGTCTCCTACGGCCCCATGGTGGAGCTTGCCAACGGATTGCCCATACCGGTCAGAATGAGGTACGAGGATGGCTGGGTCTGGGATCCCGAGGATATAGCAGCGAATGTTACAGATAGAACAAGGGCGATCATCCTCAACACCCCTTCCAATCCAACAGGGTCAATAATAACGTCCGATGCCCTGAAGGCCATCGGTGACATTGCCGAGGACAGGGACCTGTGTATAATATCCGACGAGATCTACGAGAACCTGGTCTACGAGGGCAGACACGTTTCCATCGGCTCCTTCGACAATATCAGGGACCGCGTGATCACGGTCTCCGGTTTTTCCAAATCCTATGCGATGACCGGGTGGAGGATCGGCTGGATGATCGCTGAGCAGGAGACCATCAGGATGGTCAACAAACTGCAGCAGCATTCCCTCACATGCCTCCCCGCCTTCGTTCAGTTGGGTGCTCTGGCAGCCCTCAGAGAAGGGGAAGAAAGCATCAATGAGATAAGAGAGGAGTTCAGGGCGAGGCGGGACATGGTTGTACCGATGCTGAACGAGATAGAAGGCGTGAGCTGCGAAGTGCCTAAAGGGGCTTTCTATGCTTTCTTCAGGACCGAATTCGGGATCCCTTCCATGGAGCTTGCCGAGATGCTCCTGCAGAAAGCCCTTGTCTCGCTAACACCGGGGTCTGCATTCGGAAGCGCCGGCGAGGGATACATGAGGATGTCATACGCGGCATCGAGGGAGAACCTCGCAAAGGGCATCGAAAGAATGACAAACTTCATGGGATCGCTGAGAAGTTGATGATCCGCCGTTACACATCGATCTCGAGCGCTTCCACTACTGCTCCATCCGGGACCTCTTCTCGGTATGGGATCTCCCTGCGGGTTTTTCGACGGAGAACCAATACCACGGCAGATCCGGCAGCGGTCAGGAGCAGAAGTGCCGGGACCCCGAACAGGAGCAGCGGCATCCAGATCGGCTCGACCTTCAGTTCCACATCGGTATGATCGATGTTCCCGGCCTCATCCCTTGCTTCCACCGTTATCACGTGGGCACCCTCACCAAGGGTCAGCTCTATCATATCCTCGGATGTCCAATCGACAAGGACCGAGCTTCCCTCGGAGATCCTGTACTGCAGGCCGTTCCCGTCTGTCGAGCCCGTGCAGTCCATGAGATACCTGTCCCTTTCCAGCCGTATGGCGTCAAGCCGAAGTATCGGCGGGCTCGTGTCGATCTTGAACCGTTGGATATTCTCGTTCTCCTCGTTGCCTGCTTCATCCACCGAGTAAAAATGCAGGTCGAAGACCCCCTCCTTTGAAGGTATGTCTATCGGTCTCTGGTAGGTATTCGCCCCTCCCTTACCGCTCCACCAGTAAATGACCTCGGCATCGGGAGCTGTACTGAGCTCGATAAGTGGAGGAGAGGTGTACCATCCGAAAGGTCCGGGTTCCCTGACATCCAGTATCGTGACGGGAGATCCCGTGTCCACCTTGAACTGGTACTTTTGTACGGGACATGTGTTCCCGGCCTCATCCTCCGCATGGATCATTATCTCATGCGTCCCGTCCGGAACGTTGAACCTCGTGATGTCCTCTTCTTCTTCCGAGCTGTCCATGATGAAGTGCAGACTGCAACCTATGTTGTCATACCAGCTCATTCTCAGTTCGGGCGAGGTCACGTAGAATTCCTTCAGCCCGTCAGGCTCCGCCGGTGTGATGGAGCATTCCACCGAAGGGGGTTTCGTATCGACCTTGATCGAGTGCGAAAATGTCATTCCGATATTCCCCGATGGGTCCACTGACCGGTACTGGAGCAGATTTTCGCCGTTCCCTACAAGGAATGGACCGACATAGTCAATGAACACCTCCCTTGTGGACAGCCGGTACTGGACCCTCGCGTCCTCCTCGTTCGTTGTGAGCAACGCGAGGGGGCTGGTGACATACCATCCGTTATTCCCGTCGGGAGCAGGGACGGAGAGGTCCAGCTCGGTTGTGGGAGGTGTCGTATCCACTTTCAACTCGAGCAAGACTGCATCCGACATCCTGCCGGAAAGGTCCTCTGCCCGGATAAGGACCTGATGGATCCCCTCGGGAACGAAGAAGGGCCTTTCATATTCATATTCGATCCCCTCGAGCGTGTAGCGGACCAGGACCGGGGAGCCCTCATCATCTTCGGAAGGTTCAATTGTGACAAGAGGCTCGGTACCATACCAGCCGTTCTCCCCGTCCGGACCCTCCGGGCTGAGGGACACCGTCACGTTCGGGTCCCTGAGGTCTATCCTGAACTCCGTATGCATCTCGTCCTCGATGTTACCTGCCTCGTCCTCCGAGAAGAAATGCAATTGATGCACACCCTCTCCCAGCATCGGAAGTGTGTAATTGCCCGATCCGTTCAGTATTCCAGTTTGGGACTGTCCCAAACGATAATGGACCATCGCATTCTCGTTGGGGACCAATGAAATGATCGGTTGTCGGAGGAACCATCCCATCTTCCCGTCCGGTTCCGGGGGATCTGTCATGACCGAGGTGACGGGCGGAACGATGTCGGATATCCGTATGTAGTCCCTGACCTGATCGTAATTGTGCATGGTGACCGTGAGATTGATGTCGCAGAACCAGTCCAGCTCCAGATCGAACATTGCGACCCCGTATCCGTCGGTGATCCCCCGGGAATATACACGCCTATCGAAGTTCTCCAGCGTTACGTTCGCACCCGGGAGCGGTTCCTGCCGATCATCGGTCACCAGGACACGTACATGCGGGTCAAGGTCATCCTCGTGGTAGACCTCGATCTCCATATCACCGCAGCGGTCCGTCCGCATCTCTGCCACCGGCTCCCCGAGCAGGGTGAATTCCAACCAGCAGAGGGCAACCTCCCTGTTCCCGCCGGGGAACTGCTGGCCCCATACCTCTGCGTAGTGTCCTTTTCCCTCGGTGAAGGCGGTTCCCAGGGTGTATTCCTTTATCCCCCCTATCTGTCGCGCGATGTCCTCCTGGAGACCGTTGTCATAGGGCAGGTACCGGTTCGCACCCAGAATTCCCACGGATGTTCTGGAGGATCCCATATATCCAAGCGCCCCCCCGTTCACGTTCTCCGTGAAGGCCTCTCCCAGACCTTCCTGGAACCTCTGGTTCTGGCAGCCCGATGTGTCATCGAACCAGTTCGTGAGGCATGCCAGTGTCGATATCACCGGCATCATGTTGAAATTGGAAAGCTCGCTGGCATCCCTGTCCCTGTACACCACACCGGCCCCGTAATCATCGCACCAGACCGTCGGCCCTCCGTGATCAACGAACTGAACGAAGGTTGCCCCGCTCTCGAGGTTCGAATCCACTGCCGACAGGGTGAGTGTCCCCTCATCCTCGTACAGGGTGACCTTGTCGGAATAGGTGCCATTTATGTATTTTTCCCAGAGGTATTCGGAATGGACGCTTCCGTCGCCCGGGTTATGGGTATTGGCAGCGACCAGAAGAGCGGTGGAAGCCCATTCCGTGTCCGGAACCCCGCTCTCGTAGGCGATCAGCTGGGCAACCTTATCTTCCCACACGACAGGATCGTTGATGGCAAGTCTCGAAACGGAGAGGTCCGGGATTATATCCTCCATATCCCCTGGCTCAGAATAAAGTCCGTCACCATCAAGGTCCCATGTGCCGTCCAGGCACTGGAAGTAGGTGTCGGCAGGGATGTAACCGTCATCCCATCCGACGTAGGCCTCGGAATCGATCACCCTCTTTGCGGGAACCGTGTCCCAGTCCCCTGCAAGCATGACATGCTCCAGGGTGCCCCAACCGTCAAGGACGTCCTTGATGTAATCCCTCACCAGATCGGCCGGATCGTCCGAGCCCTCATACCGATCCAGTATATCCTCCACCGCGATGACCGACGTGGCTATGCCCATCCCGTTCCTCCACCGGGCGAGGGCTCCGAGCTCATCCGTCGTTTCTCTCCCGGTTATGATCAGGTACTGCGGCCTGACCTCGATATTCGGAGATATGGAGAGCGTGCCGGGAACCGATACCGGATCTCCGGTTATCCTCGTCGGCGTCGGGCCCGACATCTGCTGTGTATACTCCAACTCGACCTCCACCTGCTCCGAATGGGTCAGCGTTGATCCAGCCAGTGAATATGGAGTGATCCATAACGAGTAGGCATGCAGGAGCTCCCCGTCCATACGCTTGTAGCCAAGGCTCGCCAACCTTACCTGGCGTTCCGGATAGCTCCCGGTTCCTTCCCAGCGGCCCCAGGGTTCCTTCTCCTCCCACGGAGAGGTCGGGTGCGGAGCCGTCCTGGGAAGGAGATGGAACGCTGCCGTGCTTCCCATGCTTTCTATCCGCAGGACCTCGAGTATGTCCCCTCTTACAAGCACCATGGTCGCGATCCACGGGACCTCCGGGGCGCCCGGGGTGGGATCCATCACGATCTCGAAAGGATCCCCGGACGATAGCCCGAGGACCGCCTCCCCTCCTGCGTCCATCTTCATATCGATGGAGCAAAGATCTCCTGAAGGGCTCCCGGGATCGCTCCTCAGGGTGATGATGAAGAACTGCTCCCCCGCCGACGATCCAAGCGATCCCGGGAGCGGGATAAGGACTGCCGACAGAAGGATCGATACCACCACGACCTCGAGGGAGGCGATCCATGAGGATCTGAACATCGGCTTGGCCATCCCCTCATCGTTATAAAATTTTAATGGTATCCTGCCTTCATCCGGAAGGGATGTCTGGATCAAGGGATATCGGATATTCAAGCATAAAATGGTCACACCGAGAACGGGTCGTCGATGTAGACCTCGGCGGGGCAGGGACCCAGGCAGGATGAGCAGTGCACGCAGATCGATGGGGCCAGTCTCACCCTGCCCTCCTTTGGATCGACCTTCAGGGCCCCACTCGGGCATCTGCCCGCGCATATGGAGCAGCCGATGCATCCTGCAGCCCTTCGTACAACGGAGAGAAGGTCGCTGATGCGCCTCCCGAGCTCCTTTTCATCGGGGGCCCTGATGACAAGCGTTCCATCCTGGAACACCTCCATGGCCTTCTTCTTCATGGACCAGCCGTTGGGGGTGACCGATACTCCTCCGGACACGCTGTCCTTCTCCACCCTGCCAAGTATGTTCAGGAGCTCCATCATTTGATCCCAGGGGACGTCTTTTCCGAGGAACCCCTCCCTCGAGATACCATTTTCGCAGGTACTGGCTCCTTCCACCATTTCCAGGACCGAGGTCTCGCCCCCCCTCTTCTTCCTGCCGGACATCGCTACCGGGTCCAGGCCGCTCTCCCTTGCAAGCCTCACCATGTGCGGGGGTAGTACCCTGAACCTGTGATAACCCATTCTGGTCCATTCCGGGGGAAGGCCGGCCCCCTTCCTCTCCCGCTCCAGGAACTCTTCCCATTCTTGTCGGTCCACCCTTGTCCCGGCCATCAATTCCATCTCGGCCATCTCGGATGACGGGCAAAGCCAGCATCCGATACGTGGAAAACCCTTTTCGTACAGCTCGTTGTATCTGGCTTCCCTGCTGAACAGATAGAGCCACACGTCGAGGGCGGTCCAGTTCTGCACCGGGGACGCTCCCATCTGCTTCGGGACCCAGGGGTTCTTCCATACAGGACCCTTCTGCTCCCTGGTATCCGATTCGAACCTTCTCTGGCCTATCAGGGTCAGTACTCCATCGGGAAAATTCTCATCGATGGACCTTGCCGTAGGTCCCAGCTTGCAGAGCTTGCAGCACCACCGGAAATCCCTCCCGGGCGGACCGAACCTCTCGAGGTTCTCGAAGAACCCGGAGACAGGCTTACCTTCTATGAGCCGGAGCCCCAGCTCACGGACCATCGAATGAACGTGCTCGACGGTCTCCGGGAATTCGAGCCCCGTATCCACGAAAAGGACCGGAGGATTCAGTCCGGCCTCGAGGGCAAGATACAGCGTGGCCATGGAATCCTTCCCGCCGGAATAGGAAATTGCCACGGGAAGATTGCTTCCCGATGAGAGCCTTCTTATGAATCCCACCGACCTCTCCACCCTCTCGTCGATGTTCCTGCGGTTGACCTCGACCACCCTTTTCCACGTCCCTTCCCACAGTTCCTGACAGGAAGCTTGCGGCAGTGGACCCTGTTCTTCTTCAACCTCCACATCTTGAAGGTCGGCCGCCCATCTTATCTTGACCCCCATACCTCTGGTCCCGACCATGTCCCTTCCCGCCTTCCTCGCGCTGCCCGCTGCAATGATGCGGCCGCTCCCTTCAAGCACCAAAACCTCGTCGCCTTCCTCGATCCCGCAGTCTGCATCCACGATCCCCGGACAGAGGAGGTTCTTCCCGTCAAGGAGAAAAGGAGGAACGGAGTCATCGATGATCACGTACCCCCTGGCAGGTCCGAACCCCCTCCGGGCCATAATGCTTCCACCTGCTTCCCGGAGGATGAGGGAGCTTCTCATCCTTTGCAGAGAAAAGCATATCGAACCTATCACCTGCCCTCCGGCGATGACCTCGTCGAGCCTATCCGGCGCGGGGCAGGGATTCAGTAAGACAGGCTCACCTGGGTCTATCAATGATGCTCCCGCCCCTTGACCCCACTGTGCATCGGCAAGGGAGATGATCTCGTTCAGATCGTGAAGGAAGGCGGGTCGAATGTCCCCGGGCGGCGTATGAGCGACCTCCCTTGATACCGAGCCGCATGCTGGACAGGCTCCGCCTTTAACCAGCGGGGAGCGGCATCGAACACACCAGTGGAGGTCCATCCTTCCATGGAAGACGCGGGCCATTGCAGCCTAGCCCAACTTGAATGGGGATATAGGATTTGCGGTCGGCACTCCCGGGATACCACCTGGCATATCCGGGGGTCGATGTAATCTATAAATCCCCATAGGTCCTTGAACCGTGCGGGATACGAATGGACAGTGTTGCGCAGGACGTGACCCTTCTGTTCCTTGCGGTGAGCGTAGCGGACAGGCGGATCCTCGAAGAGGAGGTCTTCATAATGGAGAAATGCTCCAGGGACTACGGTATAAGCCTGGAGGAATGGGAAGCGGCTCTCAACAGGTCCTTCATCACCTATTTCAACGAGGGCGATACCGCCATATCAAATGCCATATACAGGCTCTCAAAGGCCCTTGACCAGGAGAAGAAAAGAGAGCTGACGGAGGATCTTCTTGCGATAGCCCTCGCGGACGACATCTTTCACGAGAAGGAAAAGATCGTTATCAGGATCGTATGCAGGGCTTTCGGCGTGCATCTGAAGGTTCCCAGAGAATTCGGCATAGTCTGTGATTGAGCCTTACCCGTTCCCGGAGATCGAATCGAACATCAGCAGCCCGCCCGCCGCAGCCTCCTCTATCTTCTGCTCGGGATGCGCCCTGCTCATCAGCTCCTCCCTGGTGGGTCTCCTTCCCTCGACCTTGATATGCTGAAGCGGGCTCATCACTTCGAGCCCTTCCTCATGGAATATCATGAGTATGCTCTCCATTACAGAGGAGCGGATGAAGAGCATCTTCTGCGGGTCGTTGATGTAGGCTCTCAGCCGATAGACCACGCAGTGGTCCTGGAATTCCCTGACAATGACCTTGGGGACCGGTTCCTTCTGGACACCGGGGCTTGTAAGGGCCGCCCTCTTCAGCAGAGGTCTTATCGTCTTTGGGCTCAGGTCATAACCCAGCCCCACATCCACCACCACCGCAAATCCCTCATCGGCTGCGGACCTCGTGAAGTTGGTTATCCTCGTGGACAGGATATTGTTGTTGGGGATCTCGATCAACCTCTCTTCCAGGTCCTTCAACGTCGTGAACATGATCCCGATCTTCTGAACGGTGCCAATGGTCTCCTCGATCATGATGCGGTCCCCGACCTCGAAGGGTCTCATGCTTATCAGGACGAGGCCGGAAAGCATGTTGCCGATCGATCCGGTTGCCGCAAAGGAGACCACGAGACCGACGATCATGGAAATGACCAGGATGAATGTCGTCCCGATATCTCCAAGGCCTCCTATTGACAGGAGGGTATACAGGAATATCATGGTGATGATGAAGTACACGAGCCCCGTGGTTCCTTTCTTGGTCATGTTGACGATCTGTTCACCCATCTTCGAGGACCTCGATCCGAGCTCCTTGAAGAAAAGGTCGATGAACTTCTTGATGAAGAACGCGGCTATGACCAGGATCACGAGGAACCCTATCTTCCCCCCGTTCCTGGAAAGGAAATCTCCAATGACCTGCCCCACCTTTTCCCTCATACCGAGAGCTATGAGGGCGAGTAACAGGATGGTGGCCACCGAGATCCCCACTATGATGTAGCGAAGGATGATGGCGAAATAGGAAACGAACTGCTTCGGTAATATGAACCCTCCGCCTTCCTTCTTCTTCCGGAACCATTCCCAGAGGCTGGTGTTCCCGAGTATGAGCAGCCGGTACACGAACAGGGTGAGAATGATCCCTGCCGCCGGACCCGCCAGTTGTTTCATCCACGCCCACATGCTGTCCTCCAGGACGTTGAACATCAAGGACAGCCTCCAGGAAAGGATAAGAACGACCCCCAGTATCGCGATCCGGTTCAGGAAGCTCTTTGTCGCCTCGAACCAATCGGTCTCCGTGAACCCGAACTTCCTCTTCCTGAGAAAGCCAAGGATGCCAAGGCAGAACAGGTAGAGAAGAAGGATGACTAGTATTACCACAAGAAGGACAATAACGGAAACCCATTGCTCAGAAATGAAATCGGTGACATCCTCGAAGGTCAAAAATGGCCTGTCCACCGAAATATTGGTCCTGACCTCGATCTCGTATTCCCTCCCCAGTTTGAAGGCGAAGCCCTCTTCATAAGAAAGCTCGCCCTCGTACATCACCTCGAGGATGTATACCCCCGGTTCCAGGACCGTTTCAAACTTCCCATCCCTGTCCGTCGTGAGGTTGCAACATAGTTTCAGGTTGTCGGCTCTCTTGAAAAGAACGTTCGCATCCCTGATCGCATCCCCCTGCCTGTCAAGGAGCTTTCCGGTGATCTCGGCCCTGAGCGGTCTGGACGGGTCGACGTTCAGATGTACATTCAACCATTGGCCGTTCTCCAGGCGGTGTATGCTCCTGTTCAGCAGGTCCCCGGCGGTTGAATAGACGGAAACGGTGTAAACCTTCGGAGGCAGAACCATCTCGTATCCCCCGGAGGAATTGGTGCGGACGGATACCGTGTCGAAGAATTCCGCGGAGAAGCTCAGGGTGAGGTTCTCAAGCAACATGCCATTTCTTACGTCCTTCACGGTCCCGTAGATGCCGGAATCGCAGCCGGGTGCACCCAGAGCATCCTCTGACGGGACCAGGGCAACCAGTGCCAGGAGAGTGATGCTGAGCAGAAATAAGGTAATGGTTCTCTTGAACATCATCCACGGCGCCTCGAATTGATGGAAGTTTGAAACAATACAGCGGATATTAAATGATTCCTATGCCCTTTTTTAACATGCCAGCGTGTTACCGGGAACAATGACATGGCACCCGCGAACCATGCGAAGACATAGGAAGATCCACCGCGATCATCGATCCGGCGGACCGCCTGCTGACAGCAATCCACCGAAAACCCTGCTCCTCATGGTCTCCACCAGTCTTTCCGTTATGGGGGACAGATTGATTATGTCCTCCATGTTGTACTTGAGAAGGAGTTTCAGGGCATTCCGGTTGGAGTCCCTCTCGTAGATCCTCCAGAGCCTCACCGCATCCTCACCGGACATGCCCCGGACATCCTCCGGTCTACCTATGCACATCTGGCGTTCGACCGATTTCAGACCTCCCCTGAACCCGCATCTGATGGCCAGCCACCTGAGGTCCAGATGAGGTATATTCGGGACCGAACCCGGGAACTGGGCTTCCAGCATCGGCAGGTCGAAACTGGCACCGTTAAACGTCACGATCATCGATGCATCTTCGAAAAGGCCTGCGATCCTGGAAGTGTCAAGGTTCTTCCCCCGAACGAGAGCGCGGAATTCCCTTCCGTCATAGGCACCCACAACGGTGATGGGTGAGAACCTCCTCGTTCCCGTGGTCTCGATATCCAGGAAAACCGCCCCATCCCCGAACTCGTCCCACAGCCTCCAGTTCTCGGAAGGTCTGAAGAAACCATTGAAGAATCCGACGTTCCCCTCGTCAAGATTGCGGGATGCCTCGTTCACAATATGGTCCGACGCTGCCTTGCGTTCACCCTTCAGCGGACCAGCCACGCCGCTTTTAACGAACCCATCCCAATCCAGGACCCCATTCTCCCAGATGGCCTTTTCCGTCGACAAGCCCACACCTGGCAGGAATATGAAGCTCCTTCGAAGCATCCCATCACCATGTCCCGGGGTCGTACCTGGCCGTATGCGGATATTCGAGGTCGAGCAGGTCCATGACCCTCCCTGCGAATGACCTCTGGACCTCCTGAACGGTAACATGCCCGAGGTTGTAGAAGGGGGGTGATGCAGGCATCACGATCACACCCCAGGATGAGAGTTCGTAAAGTGCCCTGAGGACAGGGGTCGAAAGAGGGGTCTCCCTGACCACGAGGACAAGTTTTCTACGCTCCTTCAGGGCGACCGAGGCGCATCTTGTGGTCAGATTGTCGGATATACCGGCGTGGACCTTTGCCGCCGTGGACGTGGAGCAGGGACATATCGCCATGGAATCGAAGGGGTTGGAGCCGGATGCATATCTGTGGTCCATTCTATCCGTGTGGACGAGATCGTCGCATAACTTTTTGAGGTCATCGATCCCGGCACCGGTCTCCCTCTCCATTATGGAAAGGGCGGTATCATTGTATATCACGGTGGTAAGGATACCATCTTCTCTGCAGCTGTCAAGACCCTTGAGCAGCTCAAGTCCGTAACCGGCGCCCGATGCCCCGGTCAGGGATACTATCACGACACGCTCGCTCATGGGACCTCCATATGACGATACATATCAATATCTTTGGTCCCGGGGAGATGACCAATACTTTTACGGGACAGGACCGTTCATTTCTCCTCCGGGGCCTTTTTCTGTGGCTGGACCGGTCTTGCATATGTGGCCCGGGGCATCGGTGCCGCCTGAATGGTTGGCGGGGTCTGTCCAGGCGGCGCTCCCTCCTTGGATGGAGGCTGCTGTCCCGGCGGCGGGACCCTTGGTCCGCCAGGAGAGGTGTGTCCTTCCTGCTTCATCCTGATCTGCTCCTCCATGGTCAGCGCTCCCACGAAAACGTTGCCGCCACCGGCGTTCTTCACGGCCTCCTCATCATACTCTTCCGCAGCGTCAAGAAGGTCTCCCATGGACTGCTCCAGAGCGTCCTCGTCCACGGAGTCATGCCCTATCTCTGTCGTCTCCGGATCGATCTCCATGGCATCCAATTCCATGGATTCACCAAATTCGAGCCCGGGGGCGGATTCTTCGAACAAGGGCCCCGTGCCGGCCTCCCAGACCGGTCCGGACCTCACCTTCTTCTCCTCTTCCCTCTCGGACACCAGGCTCCGCTTGCCCTCCTCGTGGTAGATCTGACCGCCAAGGTCCAATGTGAGGTCGTCCAGCGTGGACTGGTCCGGACCGACGGCATCGCCGGCCTTCTGGACACCGTAGAGGGTCGAGAGTTCCTTCTGCCTGCGCTCCATGTCGGCCACCTTCTTCTCGAGCTCCCTGTCCTCATCCTCATCCTTCTTCTTTGCCAACCTGATGACCACGACTATGCCCACCACGATGATCAATATGACCACCACCGTCGCGATGAGGGTCAGGAGCAGCCATAGCGGGATCTTGTCAAAGAAGCCTTCCTCCACTACGTCATCATCATCAGCCACTTCCGGGGGCTTCGGATGGCCGGGATATACCTCCGGGTCGACAGGGTTGACCTCGTTCACATTTATGCTGTAGGGAACGATCCTCTCCTGGTCGTACTGGGGCACCTGGAAGCCGATCTCCTGGATGTTGGTGTATCCGTCGTTGTCCTCGTCGACGTCGGGTTCGTGGTCAAGGTTCCCCCAGAAATGTCTCTCTCTATTGTCCGGCATCCCGTCGTTGTCGTTGTCGTCATCGGACCATACCCATTGCTGGATCTGGTACCAGAGGTTGGCCGTTTCGGCATGTCCGTCGGAGACCGAGAGGTTGATGAAG
>JAFGJI010000089.1 GCA_016929175.1 Thermoplasmatota archaeon
ACCAACAACGGATTCTCCGCGCTGTCCGCTTCCTCCCAGGCGATAATAGTTGCCGCCACGGTCGATCTGAATACACTGGAGCAGGAGGATGACATGATAGCGTGGTATTCCTCCAGGGGCCCCCGCCACGACAACGGCGACGGCAACCCCTACGATGAGCTGAAACCTGACATAGCCGCCCCGGGTACCAATATCACGCAGCTCCAGCCGGACACCGACAGGGTGACGGGGGACGCTTCCGGCAACGGATACGGGAACAGAGGATCGGGAACATCGTACGCCACCCCCCTTGTGGCGGGTGTGGTCTCCCTGGTGCTCGAAGCGAACCCGCAGCTCGAGGACCGAAACGAGATCGTGAAGGAGGTCCTGAAATACACGGCAGACAGAAAGAACCCCCCGACGTTCCCCGAGCTCGACCCCTTCTGGGAGAAGGATTTCGGCTATGGTGTCGTGGACGCATACGCAGCAACGCTCCTCGCAGCAAGCATCCCGGATGTAGGCAGCGTGGACCCGAGACTGCAGGCCCATATAACGAACCTCAGCTTCACCACGATCATGGAGACCGAGGCGGGGAACCACACGATCAAAGCCCCTTACTACGACCATGTGGCCATCGGACCCTTCACGATCTCCGGACTGGCCTGGTCCAAAGGCGGTCCTTACGAGAAGACACAATATCAGATCACCGGCTCAGGTGAAGGACCGGACCGGGAGGCCTGGATCGATATGAAGGACCAGACCAGTGATCCGTTCAATCCCTGGTCAGTGGAGGTGAAAGGCCTCAAGGACGGCCTTTACACCTTCTACGCAAGGAGCATCTCGGGGGACAGGGAGTCCCTTTACTCCTTCATGGATTTCACGTACCATCTTGAGGAGGGAAAGGAAGGAACGTTGGGAGGCTCGTCATTCATGTTCGTTTTGATCATCATCGGCATCATTGCGGTGATAGGAGTTGCCGCCTTCGTTTACATGAGGAGCAAGAGCAGGCGGGAGATCAACCGCTCTTGACGGGGGTGAACCGGTTCAGGGTTATCTTGCCGATATCCCCCCCGTATGCTGCTATCCTTTCTATCGAATAGATGACATATGCCAGTCGTACCGCCTCATCGGATGGAAGCTTGAAGACCATCTTAAGCATCGGCTCGAGCTTCTCCCTGAGCTGTTTCGACCGGTCCACGACATTATCGGCAAGGTTGATGTCCTGGGTGAAGAGCGAGGTCACCGAATCCGAGAATATCGCTCTTGCCATTTCGCCCTGCTCGACGATCTGCGGCACAATGGAAGTGTCCTTGAGACCTTCGATATCCCTGAGGTTCTCGGCCATGGAGACAGCGTGATCGGCGACCCTCTCCACGATCCTCGAGGTAAGCATGTGGTTGAACGCATCGTCGAAGCTCATTGAAGGCCTGTCAGCTGCCTTTGGGTACTTGTTGAACATGTTGTATTCCTTGTGGATGAGCCACTGGATCCTGTCGACCTCCATGTCCCTCAGGATAACATCGTCAAAGCAGCCCTTTTCCATATCCTTCATACCCCTCAGGACATCCTCGATCATCTTCTCGGTGATGTAGGACATCCTCTTGAGCCCGGTCCTCACGGAAAAATCGGAGGGGTCGATCAGGTCCTGCAGCTTGATAAGGTCCCTGCGCTCCTCCACGATCTCGACCCCCATGACAAGCCTCGTGAAATCCCGGACCGTCCTGGCGAGCCGAGGTTCGATCGATCCTTTGGAGGTGACGAGTATGTTGTTCACACCGGATACATAGGAACCGACCAGCCTGCGCATCAAGGTATCTGGTGCCTCCTTCCCTGTCAACCTTATCTCCGCGGTGATGGAGCCCTTGAAGTTCAGGTCCAGGGGGGACATTATGAGATTACCGTTCGTATCCTCCAGAATGTTCATCGACGAGCCGGAGGAAATGCCCATCTTCTCCGCCCATTTCTTCGGGAGGGACACTATATACGTTGATCCTCCGGATATCTGCACCTTGCGTGTTTCCATGGCATGCACCTGTCCATATAATATACATGCAATTTATTTAAAATATATATCCACTATAGAGATCTCCTCAGAATCCGCGAATCCCCAGTAAATATCCCCATAGCCATGGACATACATGCTGTCATCCCTTTCCAGGACAGGTGTGACGTCCAGAGGGAACCAGCCAAAGACCAGCTGGGACTGCGGCTCGATGATGAGCCACTTGCCCAGTTCATCCTCCCAGATCTGGAACGGTATCCGGACTCCGAACCTGTCGTTCACTGCGTTCAATATGGAATCATCCTCTCCAAGATAGACCGCGTTGAATGCATGACCGCTGGTGATGATCACCCTGGCATTTCCTCCCATTGCAGTTATGATAGATCCCAGCAGGATGGAGAAATCCTCGCAGTCGCCGCCTCCCTTGTTCAGGCACGCCATGGGTGAGATCCATTCGTTCCTTCCTGTATCTGGGTCCGGAATGTAGTCGAGCGATCCCCTCACGAACTCGTACGCGTCAACTACTTTCTGGATCGTGTAGTTCCCCTGCCCCATACTGCTGTTC
>JAFGJI010000090.1 GCA_016929175.1 Thermoplasmatota archaeon
ATGTCAAGAGAACACTGGATGCAGACAGGGAGATCCGATTCATTCGGTTCATGACGGCAGACATGAACGGTGAGAGGCCGTGCGGGTTCACGATCCCTGTCTCCGAGCTTGGAGGCAGACAAGAGATGGATGGAACGTTCTCCTTTTCCGGTGTCGAGCCCTCTTTAGAGGTCTACAAGGGATTCGATGCTTCCTCGCTATATCCTGAGAGGATAAATGAGAGCGACAAGAACGCCTGGCTGGATTTCTCCACTGCAAGAGTGCTTCCCTGGCAATACCACACCCAGGTGATGGGCTTCGAAAGGAAATGGAGGGAGATGGTGGTCTTCGGGGATATCATCGATCCGAAGAACGGGCCCTACAAGTTCGACTCCAGGAATATCCTCAAAAGGGTCCTTGCAAAGGTCAAGGATATGGGTATAGCGGATACGATATACCTCGGTCCAGAAATGGAATTTTTTCTCCTCGAGGCGGACGATACGGGGGATCCCGTCCTTGAGGAGTTTAGCCATGATGATTGTGTATACCTCCGACCTGTACCATTGGACAAAGGTAGATATTTCAAGGGAGGGAAATACGGGGTTGTAAGGAAAGAAGCACAGATAGTGCTTCAGGAGATGGGCTACAGATTCGAGTACGACCACCATGAGGTCTCCGACTCACAACATGAATGCGACGTGCATTACATGGAAGCATTGGAAATGGCGGATTTCGTGATCCTCTTTCGATATGTGATCAAGAAGGTTGCTGCATCGTACGGACTTTTTGCATCCTTCATGCCCAAACCGATAGCTGGTGTCAACGGGAATGGGATGCATACTCACCAATCCCTCTTCAAGGACGGTAGTAACATATTCTACGATCCTGATGACGAGCATCATCTCTCCATGCAATGTAAAAGGTACATTTCGGGACTGATGAAGTACGTTCCCGAAATATGCGCCGGACTGAACCCATGGGTGAATTCCTTCAAGCGTCTCGTTCCTGGCTATGAGGCACCAGCGTATATCTGCTGTGATGTGCAGAACAGATCGTCCCTGATCCGCATCCCCGGATACGAGATGAACAATCCCAATGCCATAAGGATAGAGCTGAGGAATCCCGATCCCTCATCTAATCCATACCTTTCCTTTGCTCTTCAGATCTGGGCAGGTGTCAGAGGTATTACGGAGGGTCTCGACCCACCTTCCATCCGGGATATCAACGTCTTTGAGCTATCGGAGGAAGAGATGGATGGCATGGGTATCCAGAGACTACCTCCAGATCTGAGTTCTGCCCTTGACCTCATGGAAACGAGTACCCTCGCAAAGGAGGTCATGGGTGGGGATCTCCTCTCTCACTACCTGACCGCAAAGAGAGCCCACCTGGATGGATACCGGACCTCGCTGGGTCACCGGAAGAATGACATATCCATGAGGGTTCAGATCTCCAAGTTCGAAATGGAGCAGCTTCTCCCGATCCTCTGAGGAGGGAAATAGATTCTTGGCAGGTGATAAAGTTCCCGCAATCCATTTATAAAGGAATATCTTATGATTACTGGACCAAGGTTCGATGGATACTACATGGAGACGTACGATGGGAAATACCGAATACTTGGTATCCCGGCGGATGAAAAGACCGCATTTCATGATCCTGAACCATGCCTTCGCCACGTTCATACTGGTCTCCTCTTTACTGGCATTTATCTCCACGAACGAGGTCAACGGGCAGTCCGGAACAGAACTGACCGTGGGATACTTCACCAACAGACCCCTGTCCTACAAGGTCGATGAGGAGCTCCGTGGACTTTCAATAGACCTTCTCAGGAAGATAGGTGCATCCGAAGGATGGCAGATAACGTTCAGGGAAGGGACCAGGGACCAATGTCACCAATGGCTTCTGAACGGTGACGTTGATCTGGTCGCAGGCATGGAGGAGAGATCGGACCTCAAACCCCAGGTCAGGTTCTCCAACGAGACCGTTGCCTCGAACTGGGGTGTCATATATACCTCGAAAGGCTGGGAGATCGATTCCATTCTGGAGCTCGAGGGAAAATGGATCGGCGTTGTGAAGGATGATATACACTACAGCGGGGCCTCGGGTCTGAAACAGCTTATGGACTCTTTCAAGGTGGAGACCTTTCTTGTGACGTTCGACAACTACAACGAGGTCATCGAAGCCATCGAGGATGGGAACGTCGACGCCGGGGTGTTGAATCACCTGCTCGGGCAGGCCGTCGAGGATGATAGGGACATATCAAGGACCGGAATAATGTTCAATCCTGTGGAAGTGAAGTTCGCGTATCCCTCGAACGACACGGAAGCGGAGGGATCGGCAAGGATCATAGACAGGAATATCAGGGAGATGAAGAACGATCGAACCTCGGATTACTACACTTTACTCGATGAATACATAGGCGGCGATACCGGACCCGACGTGAGGGTCGAGTTCCCTCGATGGTTGATCCAGCTTTTCTTTCTCGTTCTGGGGATCGCCCTGTTCCTCCTGGCAGCGACGCTGTTCTTCAGGTATCGTGTTCAGGCAAGAACAAGGGAGCTCGAAGAGGCGAACAGGCAACTGGACCTTGATATACGGAAGAGGAAGGAAGTTGAGGAGAGGCTGAAGGATGAGAGGAATCGGTCCGTTTTCTATCTGGACCTGCTGATCCACGACATGGGGAACATCAACCAGGGACTGCTGAACTCGACCCAGATATACCATATGGTCAAGAAGGACAGGGAAAAGGCCGATAACGTTCATGAGACCATCTCGCAGCTTGTTGGCCGATCTGTGGGTCTTGTGAAGAACGTTCATAAGTTCGCACAGGCCACCACAGCTCCCTTCAGACCGGAACCGATCGATCTCATACCGATCGTGAAAAAGGCTCTTGCAAGTGTGGTCCTTTCATTTCCCGAGGTCGACATATCTTACGAGATAAAGGCTCCGGATGAGAAGGTCATTGTCCCGGCCGAACCTTTGATAGAGGAGGTTTTCTATAATATCTTCCACAATGCGGTAAAATATCATGAGAAGGCCTCCCCCATGATAGAAGTGAACGTGATGGTCGACCGTTTCATTAAAAAGGCAGTCATCGAGATAGCTGACCGTGGAAGAGGCATTCCCGACAATATGAAGACAACATTGTTCACACGCGCCCACAAGGCCAACGAGGCGATGCACCTCGGCATAGGGCTGTCTCTTGTCAAGGTTCTGCTTGACAGGTACAAAGGCACGATCGAGGTGCATGACCGGGTGGCGGGAGACCACCGGATGGGGACGAATTTTATCGTTACACTGCCTTTGATCGATGCCCCATTGGAACGTGGTGGTCCATCTCTCCATTAAGCGGTATAAACGGGAGGCCCTTCCAACGTGCCAGGTTCAGTAACGTAGAAGGGCTGCAATACCTCCCAGCGAGTCAAGGAATTCCGAATCGGTCACGAATTCCACTTCCGCTCCCGTCCTCTGCGCGAGTTCATAGAGTTCCTCGACGATATCAACGGTGGAGGTGGGCCCCCCGCAGTACGGACATTTCTCAGGACGGGCGGCCCTTTCCCTTATGTTCTGGCATCTCTCGCATATCCATCCGGGGATCGAAGCGTTCCTCAGGATCAGAAGAACGTTCACCCTTGCCTCGTTGAGGGCGTCCCTTACCTGTTGCGCACCGTAAGCAGCAGGATACGACCTCATGATGCTGGTCCTCAACGTTTCCATGTTGTTCCTTTCCTCGGCCCTCTCGTTCTCCAGGGTTATCTTCTCACCGACCTCGAGCAGCTCACCCACGGTTGTATCGATGGAGATGTCCACGACACCGAGGATGATATTCTGAAGGTCCAACGGAAGAGCCTCGAGGAGCTGCTTCTTCGCTTCTCCCGGACCGGCAAGGACCAGGCCGCGTATCTCGATATTCGCCTGGATGGCTTCGATATCCTCCACCAGGTCCGATATGAAAGCGCTGATCGCCCCTCTTCTGAGCCTGTTGAACCTCATCTGGCTCATGCCGCCCTTCTTGTGGCGGTTCATCAGATCTATTGAATCGGAACCTTCCACCTTCACCACGTTCGACCTCACGGAGTAGAGCTTCGCCTCTCTTGAATCCATCAGAAGTATGGCATAGTCCTCGTAATCGTCCCTCATACGGGCCAGGGGGAGAAGGAAAGGGGATGTGTCGAGGACCAGTGCTCTTTCCGGCACGACACCTATCCGGTACACATGGAGGAAATCCATCGACCCGCTGGCGAAGATGATCCTGCCCCTCTCACCATTCACGGGAGCATGGGATATGTATTCTTGTGCCATCTCCATGGTCCTCTCGAAATCCTGGAGAAGCTCGCCGTCCAATGCTTTCGTTACTGCCCTCGACCGACCGGCAATGTAGGTGTCATTCATCGCTTGATCATCTCTCGAGGCGGTCGGAAGGTATATCGAGAGATAGATGTCGGACTCCTCGTATATCTCGGAAAGTGCCCTGACATCGATCTCTGAGACTGGGGTCAGCCCTTCGCCGATAAAATGTAAAAGGTCGTCAGCGGGTTTCATCAAAGGGAGGAAGAACTGGCTTCATTGAATAAACTTTCGAAGATCACCTCTCTTCCCGCCTGGACCACAATATTATCCCTGCGATCACCGCGACCATGAAAAGGAGTATGACGATGTACAACCAAATCAGATCGTCATCATCCTGATCGATGTCATCGTCCATGGGACCTTCATCCTTTCTAAGATCGAAAGCGATCGCCCCCGCATCGAATTCCCTTGCCTGCACTCCGGTGATCTGATAATCAATGGACCTCCCATCAATGTCCATGAAGTTGGCAAGCTCGGCAGGTTCGATGGATAAAGGGTCAATGGACCATCCTTCCGCGACAGCCACCCCGACCACATAGGATTCTTCTTCACCGCCCATGATGGGTGAAGGGAGCAGACTTGGATCGAAATGGTCGATGTCCAGTTCCAGTTCGTACGGTCCATTTCCGAAGACCTCGAATGTGAAGTTCATGGTCCAACCGATCAGGACCCTCTCGTCACCATCCACCTGGCCCTCCAGACCCGAATGGTAGAGTGCCACCTCCAGCTCGCCCGTACCACCATCGATCCTCAGATCGGAGGAATGCATCGAAAGGATGCTTTCCAGCGTGCTGCTCAGGTATTCTTCCACCTCTCCGGCTTCCAGGTATCCGTTACCATCTTGGTCCATCGATCCCCTGATATCCCTCTCCACCTGGGGCGAGAAACCCGAATAGGACCTCCTCATAACTATATTGTCAGGTCCTTTCACATCAAGGGTGATCTCCCTGGCCGATCCCGGGGGGAAGGGTAGTAGTTCGGAGATCGTGTATGGTTCGTCCGGAAGGAGGTCCTGAACGTATGTATCATCGTTGATGGTGCGTATGGTCTGAACCACTATGCCGCCCGGTTCCCCGGAGAACGCTCCGGAAGGTATGGTCATTGACAAGGTGGAGCCATTGACCTCCGATGTTATCTCGGTCCGACCCCCCCCCTCCCGTTGCAACTCCGCCACCCCCATGCTCCAGACCACCCTGAGGTCCAGCAGGTAGACGACGTATCGGACCTGATCTTCCCGTATGGGAGCGTCTGCCAGCTCAAGGACGATCTCAAGGTCTTCAGATCCCTGGAGGGTAACTCCCAAGATATCCAGCCCATCCTCCTCGACGTGCTCGACATCTAGGTAGAGAAGTCGGACATCGCCCCTGGGGTCGCTGTAACTCTTCGTGTAATCTCCAACGGTGGGGGCACGGGATCCTTCCACCTCACCTACCAGGTCGAAAAAGCTCTCGCTCGTCATACCCTTTGACCAGTCGACCACATACCTGTTGGAGGTCCCGTTCATCACAAAAGGCCCCATGATGGCCGTCTTCTTCACGATCACCGTCATCTCGTTCCCGGTAACGTCCGTCAGGACACTGTCGATCGGTTGAAGCTCCGAACCTATTCTCCAGACCTCGAGTTCCCCTTCCTGATAGGAAACATGTATCCCGCTGACCGTAATGGTGTAAAGGTACCCGACCTCCTGTTCCAGGTCCGCGGCCAACTCCATGATGATGGTCAACTCGCTGATGGATTCCGAGGAGGTCAGGGATATTATGTCAAGCTCCGGGTTCCCTCCGACCTTGGTCTCGACATATCCAGTCCTCATGACATCTCCAGGCTCGTCCGAAACGGACATCACTTCCACCCCGGAGGCATCCAGGGAACAGCTCATTGCCATTAATGGCAGCACCAGCAATATGACCGTGACCGACAGGATCGATACACTGGTTCCATGATATTCCCGGTTCTTCACGCGGATGGGATGATATGTTCTCTAAATATGGTTAACGGTCACGGCGTCTCAACGGACCATTGGTTTTTCAGAAAAAATGGGATATGATGAACCGGTGGTAGGGAGGCTCCTCATTCTCCAGCTCCTCCACAACGCTTTGGACATCGTAGGGTGCTTCCCTTCTCTTTACGGATCCCGGACCCTGGCCCGTATCGAAGAGGACGTAACTCGCCTTTCCCCCGTTCTGGGCGCCGACCGCTCCGGGGTTCACATATCTCCTCCCGGTGGAACCGGTGATATCCATTGGCACATGGGTATGGCCAAAGAAGAGAACGTCTCCCGGCACATCGCTGTAGAAACTGTCAAGTACCACGGGCGAGGGAGAATCGAAATATGGCACCCTGGACCCGCAGTCCGCCGGATGCCTGTGCATGAAGACCATATCGACACCGTCCTGGATCCTTGTCACCATGGACCCGTCAAGGTAATCCAGATGTCGATCGTTCAATTTGGACCTGACCCATTCGTGATGAGGTTTCCTGGGCATGATCTCCAGGGGGCCGAGTTCGGTCCCGAAGAGCGTATTTTTATCGTGGTTGCCCACGACCTTTTCGACCCTTCTGTCCCTCATGAGCATTTCAAGGGCTTCCCGTGGATGAGGCCCTATCCCCACAAGATCGCCAAGGACCATTATTTTTTCAGCTTCATCAATTTCTTCGAGGACGGATCCAAGAGCCCAGGGGTTGCCGTGGATATCCGACAGGACGGCGATCTTCAATGCTCCTCACTCCTGTCCCTCCCTCCCGGGGCGGGACCCATCGATACCGGAAGAAGGGCTTTCGGCCTGGTTCTTTCCCCACTGCGTCCGGGTAGGTCCCGCCCGCGAGCCGGGGCCGCCCTTCTGTTATCGAGCCTTCGGGTCCTGCAGGAGCTTGTTGAATACAGGTCGGAAGGAGCTTTCCGATCGGGCTCGATACCCAGGACCTCGAGGAGACCTTTTTCCTCCATTATCATCCGGTCCCTCAATCTCTTCCACACCAGGAAGGCAAGCACCAGCATAAGCAGCAGGATCGATACAAGGACCGTGAGGAATAAGGGGAGGCTTGTCCCGCTCACGGAAATGCGCTTTTGGAATGTGCTGGACTCCCCATCTTCATCCACCACCGTAAGCTTGACCTTGTACGTTCCCCCGAATGCATAATCATGCTCCATTCGCGGCTCCGAGGTTGCCCTTGAATCCCCGTCCCCGAAATCCCACCGGAATTCCAGGCCTTCCAGATCCCATGGGTCGTCAGTGGAGAGCGAGGCATTGAATTTCACGGTCCCTTTCTTTTCATCGTACTCGAAGGCTGCGATCGGCGGCCTGTTCTTGACGCTTGCCGTGATCTCGGTGCTGTCCACACCGCCGTACCCGTCGCTGACCGTGAGGTTCACCCTGATCAGACCCGAGACCATGAACCTGTGGACCGCTATCTGATCGTATATCCGTCTCCCGTCCCCCATATCCCATGTGAAGTTCAGCATGTCGTTCTGATCGGGATCGAAGGAGAGGTCCCCGGGTATCCTGACGATGTCTCCCTCGTTCACATAGAAGGTCACCTTGAGCTCCCCGGAGAAATTGGCAGGGGCGCCGTTGACCAGTATGTTATCTCTGTCGATAAGTGCGGAAGGTTGGGAATTCAGGACGGTGATCTTTCCGGTCCTCGAGGATACGAGACCGTTAACGTCGCGGACAACCACCTTGTAAGTGAACTCGCCCCTTCTGCTGTAAGTATGCCTAACGAGCAGCCCGCTTACCTTGAAACCGTCACCGAGATCCCATTCCACGTAGAACTCATCCCCGTCCGGATCGCTCCCTTTGTAAGTGAAAGTCACCTGTTCCCCCGCATGGACCTCGAGCGAGGAGACGCCTATATCGGTCGACGGAGGTCTGTTCACCTTTATCGTCAAGGTATGACTTCCCACGGAGCCCTCCTTGTCGTATACCTTCAGCAGCACCGTGAAAGACCCGGTGGTCTCGAAAATGTGTGTGAAGACGGGGTCGCTCTTCTCGACGTAAGTATCGTCCGACATCGAGAGGGAATACGAGACTATCTCTCCGTCCTTGTCGTACGAGTCCGTCATGTCGAAGATCACCGTCTGACCCGGCACGACGACCCCGGAGGGGGAGACGCTCACCTCCACGATCGGGTTCATGTTCGTATGAAGATATCCTATGATCCTGTCCGCGAGAATGCGGTTCGATTCCCTCCCCATCATATCATCGTCGAGGATATCAGGAACGGAAACAACGATACGGCCCATACCGTACCAGTCGGAATACATTGACGTCAGCGGGGGCTCCGTGTAGTATACCGCTTTCTGGCCGCCGGAGATAAGGAAAGAACCGGTCGAGGTGCCGGTTATTAGGGGAAGGTTGCCGCCCAGCTCCGAATAGGAGTTCAGAGGATAGAAGCCGTTCACCGAACCCTCGGAGGTTGGTCTGATATCAAGGTTATCGAGAAGGAGCGATGCCAACGATGACTGATGGATGTCAACAGGGTCGAGTATCAATAAAAACTCGCCTCCCTGCTCCAGGAAGTCAAGTAAGGCCTCCACCGTCGTCTGCGGGACCGGCTGGTCCGGAAGTATGAGGATGTATCCCTTGTAACCCGTCAGAGCTTCGGGCCCGACCTCTTCCAGACTTGTATCAACGACCATTCCCAGTTCCGCGAACTCCTTGATGAACAGCTCGTGGTCAGCGGTGTTCGAGTTCAGACCGTCGAGCAGGAACCGTGCCCCCACCCCCATAAGGGAGGACCATGGAGTTGCGGCGGGATAGGTCGCAGAATTGCCAAGGACATCCTCCACCACGACACGATACTCGATCCGAGCGCCCGGGGCAATTCCCGCAGGGGTCCCGCTGAAGGCCACCCACCCGCTGAAAGTTCCCTGGTCCCCCTGGACCAGGGGTTTGCTGTACCAGGAGGGCTTGCCCGTTTCCCTGTACTCGAGCCTCGGAACACCGTCAGGTCGTGTGATCTCTATCCCGGTGCTGTCACGTATGAAGAAAAGGAGACCTCCGGAGCTCGGTCCAACGCTTATCACCTCAGGGGGGTCGTGCCATACTTCGGGGGGCTGATCCTCCGGGGAGAACTCAATATGGCTGTAGCCGTCCGGTGGGAATTCCACGGCACCCCCGTATATCGAATAAACCTTGTAACGGTACTGAAGCCCCGTATCGGTTACGGGTTCGTAGGTACCGTAGAAGAGGCCTCCTGACCCTTGCAGTGTCAGGTTCACAGGATCGCCACCTTCAAGTATTTCCACGGTCACCTTGGTGATCCCTTCCGGAGTGGCGGTCCTCAGCTTGAAGTCCAATGATCCGGGTCTTTCCTCCGTCCAGTTCAGCAGCTCCGGTCTTGCGTCCATCTCCCTGACGTACAGCCTTGCGGCGTCATCCCAGGCTGTGGTCTTCCCTATGAACAGATCCCCGTAATCCGGGTCGTCGAGGTTCACGGGGAAATAAATGCCCATCAAGCGGGATGCCGGAGGATGGTTCGCGCCTGCCCTCAGGTGGATGATGACATCCTCCTCGGTCTCAAGTATATATCTGGCAGCCACCCGGACCCTTGCAGGCGTCCTCTGTTCCCGGGACAGATACTGGCAGAACTGGTAGAGCTCGATGTAGCGATCGTTGTAAACGCGTCCATCCTTCCCGCTGGGTTTATCCACGGCATCGAGCAGAAGATCATAGAACTCCCTTTCGCTGTGGGCGGAGTAGAACATCTCTTCGGCGAATGTGGAGAATGCAGGTACGAGCGATCCCCTGACCGCTCTCTGGTCTATCACGAAGAGGCTGGAGTATGAATATTTCGAAGCATAATCGTCCATGACAATGTCGACCACGGATGTTAGGCGGTCCTCCATCGTCATGTTCCCGTTGAAGATCATAGGGAGGCATCTATCGTAAGGCCAGCCTGCTGCGGGGATCTGATCGAAGGACCCTATGAAGTAATTGGAATGGTCCATGACCTCCATTGCCGCTTCCAGCATTCCCATCCAGCAAACGTCCAGGGAGATCACGTCCACGGGACGGCCTATGGTAGCATCGATGGCAGACCTGATCGCCCATCCCATATCGTCAGTGTCCATCCTCTTGGAACCCCCCAGGATCGAGGAGTCGTCTTCCATGAGGCCCGTCGCCGGTCCGCTTGCATGTCCGTGGAGGGTGATCATGTAATGGTCGGCAGG
>JAFGJI010000091.1 GCA_016929175.1 Thermoplasmatota archaeon
AGGGTATTGTGATCGAGGGCATCATCGATGTTGCCTGCAACATCATACTGGGCCGATCCGCCGAAAACCCTCCCGGGAAGATCGTCCCTGGCGTATATTTTTGCCACGTCGACAGCCTCTTTCGAGAAGTCCCATTCATGCGGGAAGAGGGGATCGAACCATTTCGTGGTGGAGTTCAGTACCTCCCCATCCGGGATCGTTATGTATACAGTATCGATATCGTTATCCTGATCCTGATTGGTTACCGAGAAATCGAGGCTTGCTTCATTTCCCGCCCCGAAGATCAGCAGGTCCGGTGGAAATTCCGGAAGTGACAGATGACCTTCGTTCCTTGCGATCACCGCGGTGAAATCGTCCTGACCGAAATCATCACCAACCGTTCCGTGCGGCCTGTCGAAATATGCCACGGCACCGAATGCAGCGAAGAAGAGCAATGCTGCGATACCTACTATCAACTTTTCTCTTGTTCTACCTTCCATCTTATCTTCCCCTTGAAGAACGCTCCATGCATGCACAGTGCGTTGTGCTGTTCATTACTACGGTACCATATTCGCATGTGGTATAAAAAATCATTCCCTATAGTTAATACGTGTGCATTTTATTTCACATATTGATAACCAATGATCTTCTTTATAATACCCATGTTTTTTCTGTCAAGTTTCTGTTTCCTGTCCACAGAGGTCCTGTTCATATGAGAGAGGTACTGACAACTGTATAAATATGAATTTATGGGAAATAATAAACTTTACATCCTTAAAAAAACATTATATGTGCATGCTTGAAAAAAGGGTGGCCATACCGCTCGATGATCTGATGCTCAGGGAATACCGGCCCGAGGACGCACCGGACATCGTCCGACAGATCAATGATGAGCAGATATCCCGCTACACTCTTAATATCCCGTACCCTTACGGGATGAAGGATGCCGAGGATTTCCTTACGATGAACAGGACCTGGTCGGAACAGGGGGTCTCCTTGAACCTTGCGATCACTTTGAAGGGAGAGGACAGGGTCATAGGGGGAATAGGGCTCATGAACATTGAGGAGAAGTTCAAACATGCTGGAATAGGATACTGGTTGGGGAGGAGCTATCGGGGACATAATTACGCAACGAGGTGCGTGGGCGTGATGGTCAGGTTCGGATTCGAAAAGCTCGGCCTCTGGAGGATATCGGCAGTCGTTTTCTCACCAAATGAAAGGTCCCGGAGGGTCCTGATAAAGAACGGATTCGTCCACGAAGGGACCATGAGGTCCCGTTATGTACTCGACGGCAAGAGAGTTGATGGAGAAGTCTACGGATTGATACCGGCGGACCTGAAAAAGCAGCCCGTCCATTGATCGTTGAAGCATCCCTGCGGGTTTCAATGGGCAACGTTTATAACGGCAAAAGGAATAGACGGGGCGATCCCGATGTCATGGATAGAGACCATCTCCGACTGGCTGAAGCAGGGCAGCGACGGTGCGGATACACTGCTTGATTATCCCTGGGACATAGAAACAAGACCGATCGACGATATGTCCGAGAGGACGTTGATATCGGCCTCTCACCCGAAGATACCGTTCAACGTGGAGATAGTGGTCGGCAAGCACTTTGCCAACCTTGTCATAAATCCGATCATACCCACCGATGCCCAGGAACCCACGGAGAGGATGAGGATATACAAGAAGCTCCTCCATCTCAACACGGAGCTCAACCTCATGAAGGCAGGACTGGTTGGATATGACGACAACCCTGTGATCCAGGTCGATCTGGACCTGGAATCCCTCAACAAACAAGAGTTCAACAACGCGTTGACCCTTCTTGTGGTCGGGGCACACAACATGATAACGATACTGGGACTTACCGATGAGATGGAGCAGTTCATCCTCAACCGGTTCAGGGCGATCGTAGCAGCCAAGCTCCAGGAAGGGGAAACAAAGGACAGCATACTGGATTTCCTGATCAACAGGGGCGGTCTTGACAGGGAATCCGCAAAGACAGTGGTGGAAATGACCGCCAAGGAGCTCGGATCCTCGCAGGAGGACCAGGCTCGCCACGATGAGGATTCAGGCCCTGGTCCGATGTACGGTTGATGATCGTCGTTCCCATATCCCCTCGTCTCCCCGGTCGAATTTCTAACTCCTTCCCGATGCGGGGAAGATCGATGTTCTGAAAAATATATATACTACTGTGCACTTTACACTACTATGCACTATACAATATTGAGGGGGTTTCTTCCTGAAGATCCCACCGTTGAGTCAATGAAGAGCAAGGAGGCATTCGATTGAAACCGAGATGGAAGGCCTTCGTTATCCTGACATGCGCCATCGTCCTAATAATGACGATAATGGCGGTTTACATCGCTGCGATGGGATACTTCACGATGGACACCGAGGAGATCGTCGAAACGCTTGACTACAGGAACGGTCAGCAGCTTGAGGTCACATTGAAGGACAGGGGTGACATCGAGGTCACTTCATGGGACGGCGATGATATCAAGATCGTTGGAATAAAGAGAACATATTTCGGCAAGGACGAACTCGAGAAGATCGAACTCAAGGTCGAGGTGAATGATAACGTCAGCATATCCGCAGTTCATGAGAGGAAGCATGAATGGGTCTGGATGGACATAAAGGTCCACATCCCGAAGGAGATGAAGGTCTCCCTGGTCAGGGCAAACACCGGGAACATACATGTCAGAGGCATCAATGGGGACACTGAACTTGAATGTGATACCGGAGACGTTTTGATCTGGGACAGCAGAGGGAACATATCCGCAATGACACATACCGGTGATATTTGGGTCAACAATCAGGGAAAGGAAGGCACGGGAGAGGTTCCCGGGTTCGGGGAGGGGAACTTCAGCTTCAAGACCGACACGGGGGATATCTGGATCAAGGGGATCGAGCACGTGGTCAAGGCAGAGGCCTCCACCGGGAACATCCGAATATACGAGTGTACCTTGGTGGGGGAGGTCCTGAGCGAGACCGGTGACATCAAGGTATGGGACTGTTCCTTTGTCCGGAGGATCTCCGGAGGAACCGGAAATTTGGATGTCAAGATATTGAATGTTACAAAAGCTGGAATGGAATTGGAGGTCGACACCGGCGATATACATATCACCGTGCCGATGGACATCAAAGCGGATTATGAGATATCGACCGACACTGGCTCTGTGGGCGTCGATCAGGATCTCCCTCATGAAGGCTCCGGGATCAAAAACTTCAAGACAGGGACGATCAACGATGGTGGGCCTCTCATCAAGGCCTCATCGGATACCGGGAAAATAATTTTAAGGGGGGGATGATGGAATGGCAGGGGAGGCAAAGGTCAAACACGATGAGAAGTTCGAGAAGGAACTGATCACAGGGCTCATCTCCCTTGTACTTCTTGCCATAACACGCAACAAGGGAGAGCCGATGTACGGATACCAGATAGCGAAACATATGGAGACCGGGAACCGGACCCATGTCCAGCTGAAACAGGGCACCATCTATCCGGTTCTCAGGGCGATGGAGAAGAAAGGCTATCTGAAAAGCGAGATCAAGGCCTCCGGATCCGGACCGCCGAGGAAATATTATATGATCACGAAGAAGGGATCGGACAAGCTCGAGGTCTGGATAGCCGCATGGGAGGATACCAGCAATTTTGTCAACAGCGTTCTAGGGGGGGATGTCGATGGTTAGTTACTCAGCCATAGAGGATTACATCAGGGACCTGAAAAGGGAGCTCAGCGGGGTGGATGAGGCCATAATCTCCGATGCGATAGACGACACCGAGGAACATCTTGGTCTCAGGGTCCAGGAGTTATTGGAAGAGGGCGTGGCAAAGCTGAAGGAGGACGCAGTTGCAAAAGCTGTCGCTGACTTCGGAACACCCTCGGAGGTAGCCCGGGCATATCTTGAGCTGAACGATGAATTGAAGGGTAAGGAAGAGAAAAGACAAAAAAAGAAGGAGAAACGGTCTCTTTTTTGTGATATTTTCTGCATTTACGGTGATTGGAGGGTCTATACCGGGCTCATATACCTGCTCCTGATGTTCCCACTTGGTTTGATCTATTTCACTTACATGGTAACGATGATCTCTCTCGGTATCGGCATGCTTGTGACCGTTTTGGGAATATTCATTCTGATCCTCTTCCTCCTGAGCAATTACGGTCTCTCGTGGTTGCACAGCAGGATGACGGAGGTCATGCTTGGGATCAGGATGCCCAGGAAACCGAGGAAGCTCAAGGCTAAAGGTACCTGGTGGCAGAGGATCAAGGCCATGTTCAGGGACCCGAGGATGTACTCCTCTCTCCTCTACATGTTCCTCATGTTTCCCCTGGGGATCTTCTATTTCACGGTGTTCGTAACCCTCATTGCAGCATCGATAGGTCTGATGATGTCACCCTTCACGACGCTTCTATCGGAGATCATGAACTTACCCATCGGGATCCCAAGCCCGCCCGAAGCAAGAGCGGTGCTGCTTCCACTTGCTGTGATCCTGGGTTTCCTCTTGCTGACGTGGACCCTGCATCTTTCCAGCATTCTTGCGCATCTCCACGGCAAATTGACCAGAAGCTTGTTGCTTAAAAGATGAGCGGCAGTTGAAAGATTAATAAATGGCGGAATGATGGGCCATCATGGGTAACCGCAAGGGTATTTCCCCTGGACGTTTCCTGGGATTCCTTCCACTGGAGCTTTTCAACGGCCTCAAACTGAGACAGATGGTCACTCCTGGTTCAGCGTTCTTTTTATTACTCGTCCTTAGCCCGATGATCATATGGTTGTCCCACAACCCTGATTCCGTCAGGGACCCTCTAATAGCGGTGGCGAAGACCTGTGCATTCATGGCCATATCGACGCTGTCCGTGAACTACATTCTCGCTGCAAGGTTCAGGCTCCTGGAGAATGCCTTCGGGGGACTCGACAGGATGTACAGGGTCCACAAGGCCGTCGGAAGGAGCTCGCTCTTCTTCATGCTCCTGCACCCGATCTTTCTGGGTCTCTCCAGATTACCTGACCTGGACCTGATCGCAACATATATCCTCCCCATCGGGCCGCTGGATGTTTCCCTTGGCGTGATCTCACTCTATCTGTTCATTATACTTCTCGGGATCACCGTCGCTGTGAAGCTTTCGTATCATGTATGGCACATAAGCCACAAGTTCATGGGCGTGGTCCTCGTCCTTGCAGCAGTGCATGCATTGATGGCCGGTTCTGACCTTGGGTCCTATCCCATTTTGAGGTTCTGGGTGGTCCTGATCTCAACTGCCGGTGCGCTGTCCTGGATCTACATGTTCGTGTTCTATCAAATGGTGGGGCCGAGATACTCCGTGGCGGTAACGAAGGTGAAACAACACAAAGATATCACCGACCTTCATATTGAAAAACCGGAGGATTTCGATTTCCAGCCCGGGCAGTTCATTTACCTGAGGTTCCCGAGGTTCGAGGGTTACAGGGAGCTCCATCCCTTCTCGATATCGAACGACCCGTCCCAGAAGGACCTAAGGATCTCGATAAGGAGGTCCGGGGACCATACCTCGGAAAGGATCCCTCTCGTCGAGAAGGGGGACAGGGTCATAATGATGGGACCTTACGGAAAGTTCGGGGCTCGATATTTCAGGCACGACAGGGACATGGTATGGATCGCTGGCGGGATAGGTATCACTCCCTTTCTATCCCTTGCCAAACATGAATCGTTGTTCCCAACGGGGAGGAAGGTAATTCTTATATGGGCTTTCCAGGACCCCGAGGACTCCATCTACGATGGGGAGCTATCCGCGGAGTCAAGGAGGAACCCGAAGTTCAGATACATTCCCTGGGTCTCTTCCCGGAAAGGCAGGATAGACGCGGATAAGGTGTCTCGGATGGTCGGGGGAGACGGAGAATTGAAAAAGAGGACCATAATGATGTGCGGACCGCCCGGGATGGTTACTTCTCTTTCGGGGCAGTTCCACAGCAGGGGGATCCCCTATCGTAATATGCTTTTCGAGGACTTCGACATGCTGGATTGAAAATGGTCCTGATCCCGCCCGAACGATCATTAAGGAAAATACTCTATCCTCGAAAAAAATGCCACCGTAGCTCAGCCACAATTTTTTTCACCCGAAAAAAATTGACCACATTCTTGCAGTTCTGCTTCCGTTCTTCGAACTCCATTGAACTGGTCCTCCCCCCACCAAGAATCTTTTTTGCTCCCTTCGGGAGCCCCAGGCTAAACTACGGAATCCACCTGCTTTCCCAAATACTTAATTAGGAAGGCATGTTTACTCCGAAAAAAATGCCACCGTAGCTTAGCCTGGTAGAGCGTCTGATTCGTAATCAGAAGGTCGGGGGTCCGAATCCCTCCGGTGGCTCCAAATTTTCTTCATTTGTGTATCGTCATTTGGGAGTTTTCTTCACCAGTTCATGGTTCATGAAGATCTCCTTCGAGCGCTTCAGGGCGCTCAGGACCGGCATCTCCTTTCCTGAAAGATAGTTGATCAACGCCCCGCCGCCCGTGGAAACATGATCTATGTTGTTGAACTTCATATCCTTTATCACTGCCGTCGTCTCTCCCCCCCCCATCACGGAGTAGGCAGATGATGCGTTTATTGCTCTGAAGGTCTCCACGGTGCCTTCCGAGAATCCAGCAACCTCGTATACCCCTGAAGGCCCGTTGGCTATTATCGTCTTGGCTTCCCTTATTATATTCGAATAGTGCGCGATGGTCTCGATATCGATGTCGTATATCGGGCCTTCGGCGGGGAGTCCGTCCAGAGTGACCCTTTTCCTGTTGCCACCTATGTTCATCGCCATATCGGATGGATACTCGATCTTGTCCGGGTGTTCGGCCATCATCTTCCTGCATCTCTCGATGAACGCATCAGCGTCGGGTATCTCCCGGCGGATGAAATTGATATTGACCGTTCCAAGATCGTATCCTGCTGCCCACTGGAACATTGATCCCACGACACCGGTGGTCAGTATCAGGTCGCAGATGCTGTTCTTCAGCAGGTTCTCGGCGACCTTGATGGAATCATCGACTTTCAGACCACCCAGGATCGCTATGCAAGGTTTCTCCGGGTTGTCCGTGACCCTCGAAAGGGCCCGGAGCTCCTTTTCCATGACGGGACCTGCGCAGCTCGGGAGGACCCTTGTGAAGCCCACAAGGGTGGGCTGGGACCTGTGAACGGCGGAGAAAGCGTCGTTGATGAAGATCGAAGCCACTTTTGTCAGGGACCTCACGATGTGGCTTCTTTCCTGAACATCCATGGATGCGTCGGTGAGCGCCACCTCCTCGGCATAGAACCTGGAGTTCTCGAGAAGGATAATATCCCCTATCTCCATCTTCTCGATGGCCTCCAGGGCGCTGCGGTGGAATAGCGAATCGACATATCTGACATCCCTGTCCAGCACTTTCGAGAGCACCCTGGCGTGTTCTTCGAGCGGGAAGAAATCTTTCTTTCCTGGCCTGGATTGGTGAGCAAGGAGGACCAGTTTGCAGGCGGGCAGCTTCTTGATGGACCTTGCGTGTTCTTCGATCCTCTTCAGGGAGAGTATCTCTCCGGTCTCGGGATTGATCGGAGAGTTGATATCCACCCTCATGAGAACGGTCTTATCCTCAATATCAAGGTCGAAGATCGTGAAGAAGGGAAGTACCATTTCGACGCACCACGGTTGAATATGGGAGTTGGATTAAAGTCTTTCCCATGGAACGTTTTTTTTCCCGGGCCCATCCCACTTTCAATGGTTGTCTGGAAAATGTTATTATTCACATACCGGTTATGGAAAAATGAAAATGGGGGCATTCCATGGCTCTGGATCCGCTACTCCAGGATTACCGTTACGAGATCAAGGAGAACATGGGGAGGAGGGCACTTGCAATGTTGATAGATTCGGTGCTTCTGGCGGTTCCGGTCTTCTTTTTCACGGCGGTCTTCGTTTTCATGGTGTTCGGGTCCAATCCGGTGAGCCTTGTTTTCGGTCAGCTTGCTCCCGTTCTTTACCATCACGAAGTTGTGATGGGAAGGCCGATACCTGTGGTTGTTGCCATGATACCGGGTATCTTCATCAGCTTCATCTCTACTGGCCTCTACTTCACTTTCTTGGAGGTCCGCGGAAGAAGAACGCTTGGAAAAAAGCTGCTCCATCTGGAGACACAGGGGAGCGATGGCAAATATCTCACCGTAAGGACTGCCTTCAGAAGGAACCTGGTAAAACATATATCCGGAGCGGCGGGTCTCTACCTTTTTGGAATTCTGGGGTTCGGTCTGTTCATGGGACTTGCCTGCCTTCTGGACCTGAAGATCTCCCCCGGAAGGAAGAAAGACGTGAGACAGAGGTTCACCGAGGCATCCCTGGGTACCATGGTCTACCTGGAGAACGACGCACTATCCCTCGGGGAAATATCTCTGCCCGGTGAGAAGATCGAGGAGGTCAAGGAGAAAAGAAAGCCCCTGACCGATGACAGGACCAAAATGCTTACAAAACAGGACAAGCCCCTTTCCCTGTCTGGTGCGGGTGGGGGAGACAGGAGGGAACTCCCCGGGTTGAAGAAGAAACCGCTGCTCCTTGCTCCTCCGGAAAAGAGCAGGGAGGAGGTCGAGGATGAAAAGGAGAAGGGACCCCTTGCATCGCTGGAGGAGCCTGATCCAGGAGAGGAAGCTCCTCCAGAGGAGGGGCCAAAAAGTTCTTTCCTCTCTAGGATCTTCGGCGGGTCCAGGAAGAAAAAGAAGGAAGAGGGAGAGGTACATGTCGAGGTCGAGCCGGTTCCCGGACCCGATAACATCGTACACCTGGAGAAAATGGATGGGAGTAAAGGATTTTCCAGGGATGAAAAGATCCTCGAGTTCATGATGGATTTCGATATCGATGAAGCCCGGGCCGGGGCACTTTATGATATGGGATATAGGGCAAAAATTGATCTCTCGGATGCAGTCCCTCAGGACCTGATGATGATTAATGGGATAAACCCGACGATCGCGAAGAGGATCATAGCCAAATCAAAGGAATGAACGGTGGCGACCTGTAAGGTTCATATAACAAATGTCGTTATGGGAACACTCCAAGTGCCGTGGGCCGGTAGATCAGCTCGGTAGATCGCTTGCTTCGCAAGCAAGAGGCCTCGGGTTCAAATCCCGACCGGTC
>JAFGJI010000092.1 GCA_016929175.1 Thermoplasmatota archaeon
ATCAGAGCATATCTCGATATAGACGCCGTTCTTCCTGCACCAATCGGCGAACTCGGGGAACCCCTCCCTCATCCTGACCCTCTTTTTCAGGAAAACTCCGGCCTCTTCAAGGGTAACTCTCACCATCCCCGCCTGCAGCCTCAGGGCTTCCAGTATGTTGATCTCGTGGGCGTAGGCTCTCTTCTCTATGGAGTACCAATCCCCCCGAGCAAAGTGTTCCAGTATCTCGTAGGAGGCATCCCTGTCCGTGATCGTTCCATCGAAATCCACCATCACCGCGAACGACATTCGACTTCCAATATCAAGCTGCAATACAAAACTTGTGCCTTTTTCATCTTCAACAATGCACCGATGATGATAACCGATAAATACGGAAGCCACCTCTTGATGTGCATGGTCCCTCTCGGAAGAAGGCTCGCACCATTAATTATCGCAATTACTGTACTTACAGGCTCCCTGTTGCTCATCGTTCCCGAAGGGGCCCCACAGCAGATCAGTATGACCATCACCCCCCTGGATGATCCGGAGCTTCCCCCCTGGGGTTACCACAAAGGCATTCTCCCCAACCCGCTCCCGGAAGAGGATATCGCTCTCACATACCGCAACGCATCGAAATTCACCCAGTTCGTTCCCGTTTGGGGCCGCCCCTCGACATTCTACAACCTGTCGACGGACCTTGAAGGTACATGGGGTGACATCTTTGTGGACCAGCTCATCAGAGAGAACGGGATGTTCCCTCTGGTCCACCTGAACTTCTACGGAGAGAACCTTACTCTCATCCACCCCCCCTCCCTTCCTTCATCCACACTGAACTCCCCCGCCTGGAGGTCCCTGTACCTTCAGAGCGTCAAGGATGTCGTCAACGCAAGCCGTCCGGCTTACATATCCCTCGGGAACGAGGTCAACCGATGGTTCGAGAAGTACGGCAACACATCCGGGGACCAAAACGGCTTCCAGCACTACGTCAGCCTCTACCACGAGGCCTACGATCAGGTCAAACTTATTTCGCCACAGACAAGGGTCTTCTGCACGTTCTCAAGGGAGATCGTTTCCGAGAACAGGGAGGCCGATATGTCGGTCCTCGGACTGTTCGACCCCGACAAGCTGGACCTTGTCGTTCTTACCTCATATCCCTTCTCCGTATCGGGTATCAACAGGGTCTCGGATATGGACGATGATTACTACTCAAGAGTGCTTCAGCACACTGGCCCCAAACCCTTCGGCTTCTCGGAGATCTCCTGGAGCAGTCATACCGCCTTCGGAGGACAGGAGGAGCAGGCCAATTTCATAAGGAACGCTACATCCAGGCTCACCCTGGACCAGGGGGTCGATCTCGAGCTCATAGGCTGGAACTGGCTGCATGACCTTGGACCCGGGGACCTCACCGGGCTCATAAGTCGGGAAGGGGTCCCGAAAAAGGGACTTGAAGCATGGATCGACAACGCACCCCCTTCCTACGACAGGGACCGCAGGAAGATAGAACTTCTCGAGGATTTCGGAATATACGAATACGACCTCGAAATGACATTCTTCGATCCGGACCCGTGGGACATCCTTGGATACGAGATATGGAACGGAACGGGGTATTCCAACACAACGAACGCGGGAAAAGTGAACGCCTGGATATCGGGCGACACCCTCATCCTCACTTCGGTGGATAACGCCACGGGGAGCGTTCAGCTCAGGATCAAGGTGGAGGACTGGAGCGGTGATTCGAACTGGACACTGATACTGGTCAACCTGACGAATGTGAACGATCCCCCGGGACTGAAAAGGCCTTTCGACGAGCTTGTATTCTCCGAGGGGGGTTCTCCATTCTATGACCTTTCGTATTACCTATACGATCCGGATGACGAGTTGAACACCCTCACGGTGGTGATTCTGGAAGCACCGGGGCTCAACATATCATTGGACATGGCAACATCCCCCTACATGGTCGTTTTCACCGATCAGAAGGAGTTCAATGGTCAGACGCACGTTCTGATGAACGTCTCGGACCCCGACGGAGCTTGGATCACTGTGAGGATCCCCGTGAGGGTACTGCCGATAAACGATCCACCGGTACTGTCCGCCCCTGCTGAGATCATCTTCGAGGAGGACACCGTCAAGGAGCTCGATTTTTCCCCGTGGGCGGAGGATGATGATGATCTTGAACTCCTCTGGAACTTCACCATTGACGGGGATGCCCGGGTACTGCTGGAAATAAATGGGACCATACTGAGGATGGTTCCGGCAGAGAACTGGTTTGGATCGTTCATGCTGAAGGTGAACGTTTCCGACGGTGAGGATTTCGATACCGGCGACGTACTTGTAAGTGTGACGCCGGTGAACGATCCCCCGATCATAGGCACGCCAGGTCCGATATTCATTCTCGAGGACGAGGAATACCTGTTCGACCTCATGCAGCTGTCCCCTTTCGACCCCGACGGGGATAGACTTTACTGGTATATGCACAGTGCATCCCCTCTGATCGATTCGGTCGTGATATACGACAATTATACTATAATGGTCCGACCTTATCTGGACGGTTCCGGTACGGGAAACTTCACACTGAAAGTACAGGATGGGAGAGGTGGTGTGGCCTTTGTCAATTTCACCGTGAACATAGAGGCTGTCAATGATGCGCCATATTTCATTGCCCCTGAGGAATGGACATTGGATATCGGGATCGGGAGCTCAAGGACGGTGGACCTCAGGTACATTCCATATTTCGTCGAGGATGTCGATGATCAACTGACATCCCTTATCTCGTTGGCGGACCATCCATTTGCTTCGGTGGACGGTCTTGTCATCAACATATCTATCCCCATGGATGCCCCCCTCGGTAATTTCAGTATATTGGTCCATGTGACCGACCCTCATGGCGCGGTCTCGGAAGGCCATGAACTCACAATAGTGATCGTGGACCAAGATGAGAACCTTGGCGATCTTGAGATATACAACGTCACCCTGTCGAACCAGAACGGTAATGTTCAAGTAACCGTCCAGGGAAGGACAGGACAGACCATCTGGGTCGTATTTACCGGACTATCGATCACGATGGAATCCCACAGAATGACCGAAAGCACCAGAGAGCCGGGGACCTATGCGGTGGAGATAACGGACCCACAATGGGAGGACGGGACTGAGATCCTGCTCCATCTCTCGAGGTCCCGGGGAGGGCCGAACGAATCGGGCGACCTGCCCTACATGTTCATCTACAGCAGGGGGGATAACGGCCCGGACGATGATGACCAGATCTTACCATATCTGATAGGGATCGCTTCATTGCTGCTGCTTGTCATCGTCCTGGGAGTGGTGATCGTCATGAGGAACAGGAGAGGCAGGACCTCGGAATTAGTGAACCTTACTCCCCCGGAGGAATGATCCTTTCCAATTCCGGAACATCCCCATAGATGGTCTATCTGATATAGCTGTAGGAATAGCTTCCGGTGATATCGATGCCTTTCTCGTCAAAACTGTACCTGACCCAATCCCTGCCCTTCACATCCTGAAGGCCCTTGACCATCATGAAGAGGCCGTTCTTTTCCTCCTTCAGGACGAAGGATCCATCCACAACGTGCTCGAGGGCGTTGATCTCCTCCTGTTTGTGGATACCGCTGGCAAGGTCGAACATGGCGATCCCGTTGAACGCCTTCGTCTTGGCGGCCATATTGCTGAGGAAGGACAGGGTCCTGTTGATCCCGTGGGTCCGGAGTATTGGAGACAGTGAATCGAATATCATCCTGTGGTAGAAATAATTCTCCTTGTAGGCTGATTGGAATTTATCAATGGCGCGGGACAAACCCTCAAGGTCCGCCACACCGTTCAGGTAGAGTGCGAAAGGGTTCTTGCCCATGAGTCCGACGGTCTTTGCGTGACAGTCAACATATGATACAAGACCGGACCTTTCCCTGTCTTCCAGTTTGTGGTCCATCTCGACGATCAATTTCCTGAACTTGGACGTGGTTGATTGGGTGAGGATGACCAGTGCAGGGATGCCGTACTTGATGCCCTCAGCCACAAACTGGGACAGCAGGATATCCTTGCCGATGAACGCAGGCCCCTGAACCAGAGTGCATGATCTGAACGGCAATCCTCCTCCGAGCATCTCATCTATCCGCTTTCCGCCAGACCTGGCCTTCGAGGGTTTTCCCCCACTTGGTTTCTTGATGGCCATCTTCTTATTGACGATGGATGCTCCTCCTGTTGGTGCCCCATCCACGGTGTTCGAACGAAGTAGTTCTGAGGTCAATCTACGATAGTGCATAGGTTTCACCTTGGAGAAGCGACATGTTGCTGCATCACGTCGGCCGACCCGGATGAGAAACGAATGGTAACTATTTAATCATAACTGGCCTGGAACGTGCTCAGGAACGCGATCCGGAGTTCTGGGATCAGATCAATCTATACCCAGAGCTTTGTTGGTCTTCAGGATCGATCCAAGATTGTCCTCGGTAAGCCTGAACATCGCCCTTATGCAGTCAACGTTCTCGGGCACGACATCGGACTCCTGGTGTATCGCCTGGTAGTAGTATAGCGTGTCACCGACGACATGGACCCCATCTCTCCAGACGGCGATCTCGTTCAGGTCAGAGCGCCCCCGTTTCAGGTCCCTCGCCATCTCCATGATCTGGGCCGTGGAAATCACCCCCTCTCCTCCATCGACCAGTTTTACCCTTGGAGTATTCTCCCATATAGAGATCACCTCCTCTGAGGTTGCCGGTCTGTCCAGGATGACCACGTTGCAGTGCAGATGCATCAAGGTGGTTGGGACCGCGACCGCCATGGTGTCGATATCAATGTTCTCTATCACCGTCTTCAGGTCGGGACCGTGATGTGATGGGACCTTGAGAACGGGGATTATCGCGTTCATCGGGCCTTTCTTGGAATCGTTGGGATCGGTGCCCCTTCTGACCATGGTCGCATAGACCTTCCTGACACCGATCTCCTTCACGAGCGGAAATATCGTCCTTGCCAGTCCGGTGGTATTGCAGCTGACAACCCGTGTATGATCCACCCCGAGGTTCTGTGAATAATTGGAGAGGGAGTTGAAAGAGCATCCCACTGCTTCATGCTTCTCACCCCCCTGGAAAATGGCCTTCACCCCCGCTTTCCTGTAGGTCTCGAGGTTGTTCACACCGAGTTTTCCAGGTGTACAGTCGACCACGACGTCTGCGATCTTCAGGAGATCGTCCAGCGTTCCCTTGACGGGGATGCCGGCCTCCTCGAACTTGACCCTGTTCTCGGGTATCGCAACGTAGAGGTCAAACCCCTTTTCCACTGCCATCCTGGCCTCGATCGTCGGACGGGTCTTCGTCACTCCTACTATCTCCATATCGTCCTGGAGGGAAACGGCATCTGCCACCCTTTTGCCGATCGTCCCGTAACCGTTTATCGCTACTTTCACTGTCACAAAACCACCTGTTACCCTTATCAGGAGCAGATAGATAAATCTTGGTCAGGGATGGTCCTTCAGGACGTCGAAAAGTATTAACCATCCACAGGACAATTGGGTCCGGGGAATGCATATGCTCCTGATGGAAAAACGGTCAAGATCGATGCATCTTATCTTCGGGGCGATGCTTTTGATGTACTGCCTGATAGCCTCATACGGTGAGGTCTCCGCTCACCCGCCAGAGGACATCGAGCTCAGTTACGATTACGCTTCCCAGATCCTCAACATCACGATAACTCACACCACACCCGCTCCAGCCCAGCATTACGTAGGATCAGTGGAGGTATTCAGGAACAATATCTCCGTGATCGAGGAGACCTACGAAAGCCAGCAAACGGTCCGGGTGTTCTACCTTGAGTTCGAGGTACTTGCCGAGGACGGTGACATACTGAAGGTAATCGCGGAATGCAACATATGGGGAGAGCGGGAGGAAGAGATAACAGTTGCAGGCCCAAGGGAGAGTATGTATCTCGTTGTGAACCCGGATGTACAGGAAATGGAGATGGGAGAAGAACAGGACTTCACGGTGAACATCTACGAAGAGACCGATGATGATCCATTGGAAGGGGTCAACGTCGAGGTCACCGCATGGCTCGGCGCCGTATCCGGGGTCGCCGACCTTGGATTGGGAGGATATTCCTTCACATATACGGCTCCCGAACTGGACCAGGAGGAACTCGATGTTATAAACATCTCGGCCTCGAAGAACGGGTATCACAGCATATATCATGAGATCGAGATCGATATACTCTCGCCAATGGACCCGGAGAGGATCATAGAGGTAACCCTGTCTCCAAGGTTCACGACCATCGATGAGGGAGAGACCAAGGAGATAACGGCCGCTGTCACGGCGGGCGGGGAACCGCTGGATGTCGGGAATATCATGGTGGACCGGTCGGGGGGAACATATACCACCGAGAGGTCCGACATCGGTGTCTTCGTGATAACGTTCAAGGCAGCCGAGGTCACGACAGACCAGCAGGGGTGGCTCAAGGTCACTGCGGAGTTGGAAGGATACAGGAGCGGATCCGCGCAGATGTCATTCACGATAGTGGATACCGGCACCCCGGACGACGATGATGACGACACCGTTTCCAACGGTGAGGGGCTCTTCAATACGACAACGATCATAGTATCGATCATTATCCTTGTCGTCATGATCGGGATAGTGGCCTTCATCATCTATCGGAAGAAGAAAAAGGGATAGGTATTTCACAGATGTACCAAAATTATAAGCAAGGGAAACATGGATACCACTGATATCCGGGTTAGAAAAAGACATAACGCAACATCACATGATATGGTGAACCGTGAGGTATGGAGATGATGATGGTCCGTTGCATGATCCTGTCATTCGTTATCCTGCTGATCGCTCCAGACATCATGCACATCGGGCCTCCTTCCCCTGAACCCGGCCTCCAGGATATCTTCGCACCTTACTGGCCCATCGAGATAGGCTCCAATTCGGAACTGATGGCATTGGCCGATACCGAAGGGTGGCCGGGAAATGGTACCGAAGAACACCCTTACGTGATCGGGGACCTTGTGATAGAGAGCGACGGTTGGACAGTGAACGGTATCGAGATATCAGGTACAGACCTGTTTCTGACGATAGAGAATTGCACCCTGACCGGATTCTCGTCCTACGGCATCCTGGTGGACAACTGTTCCAATATCCGGTTATTTAACAACAGAATAAACAAAACGACCTGGGGGATACGGATCGACCACTGTCCGTCGACCGAGATATGTTTCAATCTGATCGACCGAAGTTCGATCGGAATTATATCCAATAATGGCAACTCCAATTCGATAAACAACAATACAATATATCTCCCCGAATTCGAAGGCATCCACATAGAAGATGAAACAAATTGCATGGTCGAACGGAACAATATCGTTTTGGGGAGCGGTGGTGGGTCCGGTGCCGTTATTCGGGGATGTACATACATGGAATTCGATCAGAATAAGATAATATCAGGTTCCGATATACCATCACCTCTCAAGGTCTCGAACTGCGCCTTGATGCGGATCGGACATGATCGTTTCCAAAATGGGAGCGAGATCTCCCTTGTTGACAGCATCGGATCCATTTTCCTTGAGAACGAGATGCACGATGTCCCTCTGAGGCTTGATCGCAGTACCTTTGAGTTCCATAACAACAGTTTCTTCGGATGCGGTGTGATCGTCGACGAATATTCCACAGGTCCATGGCTGCAGAATGTCGAAATTGACACATCAAATACGGTCAACGGGAGGATGATATGGTACGCGCGGTCCAATTCATCCCTCAACGCATTGACACCGGATCAGAAGATCGGACAGTTGATCATCTTCAACGTCAAAGAGGGCAGGGTCCCTTCGATCACGCTGGGCAATACGACGGTGGCTATCCAGGCAGTGTCTTGTGATGGATTGACCTTGGACGGTCCGACCATATCGGACTGCGATCACGGAATTATTGTTCAAAACACAATAAATTCGGCCATTTTAAGATCCAATATCTCAAGATCCAAGAGAAACGGCATAAGGATGTTCAACAGCTTGAACAATGAGATCCGCGGCAACCTCATTCTTGATACGCAGAGATACGATCAAGAGGAGGGGGGTATATTCCTTCACAACTGTCAGGATTGCATTGTAGAGGAGAACACCGTGTTCAGCCAGTTGGGTTCCGACTCCCCCTTGGGGATCCATCTCTCATGGTCGGATAATAATATGATCACGAACAATTACATGTTCTACAACGGAGGTACCGTTGACTCCTACCGTTCCTGGGAATTCCAATCATTTGACAGAATTGGTAACAATTGGTGGAACTCCTCCAACGGCATAGGCAATTATTGGAGGGACTGGAGAACTCCGGATGATGACGGTGACGGGATCGTCGATATTCCCTACCCCATAGGAGCTACCGGAGCCGTAATGCCGCAGGACAATTATCCCCTAACAACGTGCCCGGTTGTCGCTCCTCCCGAAAACATCTCTGTAATTTCTGCAGATAGCGGTCTCCTGATATCATGGGACCCTCCGGTCCAGACATGGTTCGCTTCCATTGGGTCCTATGTATTGTATAAGGGGTTTGACACAGGTATACTTACACTATTTGCCTCCGTGAACGCCGATACTCCATACTATCATGATACGTCCGCTATCCCCGGTACCTATTACTACTATCAGGTTACAGCTATCAATCAGCTGATGGAGAGCGATCCATCCGAGATCGTAAGAGCTGAGCTTACAACGATACCGACCACTATCAACATAACCTCGCCAGTGAACGGGTCGTTCTTCAACAGGAATGAGGCGGTAGTGGAATGGGAGGTGTTCGAGAACGGCAGCGGGATCGACCATTTCGAGGTAAGGCTGGATGAAGGTCCATGGATCGATACCGGTATCAACACATCATATCTTTTATCCGGCCTTCCAGAGGGGCTGCACACCGTTCATGCAGCGGTTGTTGACAATTGGTCCGGCATCCGGGTCGACTCCGCGAATTTCACGGTCGATATGACAGGACCGGACCTGACCATTATCAGGCCCGACAACGGATCTTTCATCAATACACGACAGGTTACGGTTGAATGGGCCTCTTCCGATGAACTCTCGGAGATCACGGTTTTCGAAGTAAGAGCGGACTTTTACAACTGGACAACGACAGAGAACGAGAACTGGTATGAATTCAACTTCTCCACGGAAGGCCTCCACCATGTGGAAGTGGCAGCAGTTGATGAGGCGGGCAACAGGGTCGAGAAAGGCATCTCCTTCACCCTGGACACCCATCTCCCGGAACTCACCATAGAAACCCCGGAGGATGGGTTATACTTCACGATCGGGGACATAAAGATATCATGGGTGGGCAGCGACAACGGAACAGGTCTTGAAGGCTACTGGTTCCGCATGAACGACTGGAACTGGACATCCATCGGAATGAGGACCGACCGTTCCCTCTGGGGCCTTCCGGACGGCCATTACAAGATATGCATCAAGGCCGTCGACAGAGCGGGGAATTCCAGAACGGAGACCGTGGGATTCGTGATCGACGGGACATCCCCGGACCTCAGGGTCCTGAGCCCGGTGGACGGATCGTTCATCAGCAACTCACCGGTGACCGTCAGATGGAACGGGACGGATGGAACGTCCGGTATCGATCACTTCGAGATAAGGCTCGAAGGTGATACATGGAGGGAGGTCGGGGATGATCTCACCTTCACCATGGTCAACCTGATCGAAGGGCATTACCTGTTCAGCGTGAGGGCGTGGGACAGAGCGGGGAACGACATCACGGTCTCCACGTCCTTCACCCTGGACCAGACCCGGCCCGAGGTCGTAACTTATTCACCCGTCGGTGATGAGGTGGATGTCGGTACGGTCATATCGATCACGTTCAACGAGAGGATGCACACATCGACCATGCAGTTCCACATGGATGATGTCAAGGGGAATATCGAATGGAAGGGGGACCGAGCGATATTCCTGCCGGATGAGGACCTGGATTTCGGAAATGAATACACGGTCACCGCAGTTGGATGGGACCTTGCGGGAAACAGAATGGAGAAGCTTATTTGGAAATTCACGACCACGAACAAAGGGACCGTGCAGGGCTACATCTTCGACAGAAAGGGGCATCCGGTCGAATTCGTCAGGATATATGTGGAGGGAGAGAACGACACAAGATCGAGGGAGGACGGCTTCTTCATTATCGATCTTCCAGCGGGCATCAATACCATCATCTTCGAGGCTGATGGTTACAGAAGGGTGGAGGTCGAGATGGAAATAAAGCCTGGCAGACTGCACACCATCGACAGCCTTGTACTTTCGGATGATGACAGGGGTGGCCTAACAACGATGTCCTGCCTGTTGTGGGCTTTTCTTGTGATGATCTCCATGGCTTCCATGACCGCCCTGGCCTTGTATCTGAACTCGAGGAGAAAGGCCCAAAGCACGATTCCCGAGGAATGACCCCTACTCCTCGATATTCCACTCATTCCTCCTGTAATATGCCACCACCGCAAAAATCAATGCCGCAACGATGATCACTCCGGGAAATATGAGGAGCCACCAGGGGAAGGGGTCTTTTTCCTCGGTCACGGGCCTATGGGTCCCGTCATCTTTTTTAACAACTGAAAAATGGACCGTCATCTCTAACCGGCCGGGAGGGGGGCCTTCGGTGGACACATTGAGCACTGCCGCGTAACTGCCCGGAAGCAGTCCTGAAAGGGTTACCGACTGGCCCTCGTAGAAGGTGCCGTTCACGTACCAGATGAACCTCAGCGGCCGGCTGTCGTTGTATTCCGCCCTGAGGACTATCTGCTGGGTGTTATCGAAGACCTCTCCCTCCCCGGGACTCGATATCGATACTCCGGATGGAGGCAGGGGTTCGGGCTCCTCGGGTTCCTTGGCCGGGATGATCCTGATCGACCAGTTGAAGCTTTCGGAATATGTTCCGGCAGATACCCGGAGCTCAAGGTCAACGGTCTCATCCAGAACAAGGTCATACTCTAAGGGGGAGAATTCGAATCCTGTGTTGTTCCCCACCTCCCATCCATTCAGATACCAGATGGTCTTAATTTGGTCCCCATCGGGGTCTTCCACCAGAACAAGGAACTCCAGAAAGCCGTTGTGGTCGACCTCGAGGAGGCCGGGAGAGGGAGTGACGTTCACCGTCGGGTGCAGATCGACATCAAGGACGTTCACCGTCCAGTTGTGGGTGATGTTCAGGGATGGGTCCATGCTGTCGCTGATCCTCACTTCAATGAAGAACGGTGAGTGTTCGGATGAGTTGGGGCCGATATGGTCCGAAAAGAGCACGACCGAGTTGCCATCGGAAGGCTGGAGGCCTCCTGCTTCACCGTTGACCCTCCATTCCAACAGTGGGACCGTCAGATCCGGGTCATCGACCTCCACCGAAAGCACCACTGGATCTCCTTCATCAATATCCAGCTCGGCCTCCTGTGGAGAGAAGTCCAGCAGCCGGGGCGCCCTGTTGACATCGATGACGGTCAGTCTCCAGACCAGCGTTCCGTTCTCATCCCCGAAGATGTACGAAGGGTCCACCGAATATGTGATCACATAGGGGTCCTCCCTTGAAGAAAGCTCCCCGAGGAAATCCAGTGCGATGTTGAGGTGGTTGTCCCGATCCACCTCCAAGCCGTCTATTGACCAGTTCCTGGTCGGGATCGGCTCTCCTCCCCTGTGAGCGATAGCGGTGATGTTCACCCATTCTCCCTCGCTGAAGAATATATCACCCGTCGGAACGTCTGATGACATATTGAGAGATGGCCTTTCCTTGACCGTGAACACAACGATGACCCTGTTGTTCGTTTCGTTGTACTCGTATACCTCATCGAGAACGTCCACTTCAAGCTCCAGCGAATGGTTCCCGGGGGGCAGCTTCCCGAGAGGCACGGAGCCGATGTAACTCTCCTTTGCCTGCAGGCCCTCCACGGTCTCGGAATGCGCCTCGGTCCCGTTCCCATAGAGGATATGCAACGAGAACGGTCCGGTCCCGTGGTTCATGGTATTGTATACCGTGAACCCTGCGGTGAAATTGTCATCCTTTGTCCCCTCGTTCGTGTATGAGACCCCGAGGGAACTCTCATCCACCATCAGGTCCAGAGCCTTCGTGGTCACCGTACAGACATCGTACTCCTCCAGAGCACCTGCGAAAGCGAAGATCCCGAAGGACCCGTGATCGAAGGATGTCGGCGTATCGTCAGGATACCTCGGAGCTGTCAGGGTCCGGGTAAAGGTCTGCTGCGGCCCTGCCAAAGGTATGGTCGCAGCCACGTGACCTCCGGGGAACATGAGTGTTACCACTGTGTTCCCTGTTGCGAGTGCACCGCTCAGGTCGAAAGAGGACCCTTCCAGGACGGGCTCCCCGGCATCCACCCATATCCATATTATTTGGTCCTCGGGCTCCCGATCGTACTCCCTCAGCTTCCAAGGTATGGTGAAAGGGGTCCCTTGAATATCCATCTCGAATACCCTTTCGACAGTGTTCCCCACCGTTTGGTTGTAATAAAGTGCAGGTACGTCATCATCAAGGATGGGATAGGTAGTGAAGGTCCCTGCGGGCACTGTCCTCTTGAGGGGCACCCCGCAGGACATGTTCTGCAGGACCGAAGTGATCTCTCCCGAACCTCCGAAGGGTGCCCTGGCCGTGACGTTCACTTCCCATTCCTCATCGGGTATCAGGGGAAAATCATACTGCTCCAGCGGAGGGTCGTACTCGTACCC
>JAFGJI010000093.1 GCA_016929175.1 Thermoplasmatota archaeon
GAACTCCTTGCCAGGGCCACGCCGGTATACGTCAAGGTCCATGGTTGGGAGGACATGAACGAGGAGGACTGGATGAGGGCGAAGTCTCAAAAAGATATCCCGAAAAGGGTGACGGACTACATCAAAATGATCGAAAGAGAGGTGAATTCCAACGTGACAATGCTCTCCTTTGGAAAGGAAAGGGACCAGACAATGGACCTTGATGGAGATATTCTATGAGATCGCTCGGGAGCGATGAAGCGAAAAGAGCCAGGCTGGTCAATGATCTCAAGGAAGAGGGGATCATCAGATCCCGCAAGGTGAAAGATGCAATGCTCGCGGTCAACCGCGAGCTCTTCATGGACATCCCCCTGAAAACGTGCGCATACCTGGACCGACCCCTTCCCATCGGCAGCGGACAGACAATATCAGCTCCGCATATGGTTGCGATAATGGCAGAAGAACTCCTCTGCAAAGAGGGAAACAGGGTCCTCGAGATAGGGAGCGGATCAGGGTATCATGCCGCGGTCGTATCCCATCTTGTGGGTCCGGAAGGGCATGTGTATTCGATTGAGAGGGTCCATGAACTGGCAATGTGCGCTGAAAGGAACATCGATGAAGCTGGTATCGGGAACATCACCATCATCGAGGGTGACGGGTCCCTTGGCTATCCAGAAAAAGCCCCCTATGACCGGATCTACTACACGTGCGCGGCTCCTGAGATCCCGGACCGTGTCATGGACCAGCTGGCGGATGGGGGAATTCTCCTCGGTGTGGTCGGACCGAGCGGCGGCGTACAGCGTCTGATAAGATACACGAAGGAGGGGGAGAGGGTAAAAGAGGAAAGACTGACCCGTTGTGTTTTCGTCCCTCTCATAGGGGAACTCGGTTACTGATCATTTTTCCAGCCGGAAAACTTCACCGTGCCCCGGGATGTATTCATCCGCTGCTCTGAGGACCATTCTTCTGCTGGATATGAGTTGGTCCCTGTCGATACAGAACGGATCCTCGAGGAACAGCAGGGAAGAATAATCAAAGTGTCTCCCGATCCCCTCTTCCCACCAGAAGAGGTCTCCGCAAACAGCGATCTTCATGTTGCCCATTTTCAATAAAAGTGAAGAGTGGTCGGCTGTGTGGCCCGGAGTGGACAATATTTCAATTCCCGTCCCGGGGATCCTTCCATCATGTTTTGATATCCTGCTTCCGCTGTAGATGTAACTTCCATCGATCAATTCCGCATCGGGGAACAGACCGATGTTCATGATGTGGTCCAGGTGAGTATGGGTCATGAAGACATATTCGATCTCTTCGGTCCAGATGGAATTCATCTCCAGGACCTCCTGCAACCTCGGATGGCTCCCGGGGTCCACAATGATCCTCTTCGTGTCATCCTGGATGAAGATGGTTGCCGGATACGCCACCCAGTCATTGCCATCTCTTCTTGCAATTCCCGGGAAAAGCACTCTCAGATCGATCATGCATCTTGAAGGGACCGGTCCGGATAATAAGATTTTGCACAAGGCATCTTCCTTCAGGGGCCGATCCGAAGGTCATTGCCGGACCTTCTGGCAATAAAAACATCCCCCACGAATTCAATGTCCAGAAGTGAGGTGATACGAAGTTCAACCTCCTCTTCCAGTTCATTTTTCGGAACCTTTTCCATTTTGTTGAAGAGGAAAAATGCCCGGTCCACGCACCAGCCTGATCTTCTGATACCCTTCACCAGAGCTCTGAGGGTGCCCCCCGTGGAAAGCACGTCATCGACGATGACGGACCTCCCTCCGGACCCGGGAAGGTTCAGATGAAGTTTTGACGATGAATATCCCGTCTCCTGACCCACCGTGATCTCGCCCGGGAGGCAGTAGCTTCTTTTCCTGGCAATGGAGAACGGCTTGGAAATTAGCGTTGACAGGGCCGCAGCGAGCGGTATACCCATTGCCTCTGCGGTGACCATCAGATCGAATTCATCCCTGTCCGGAAATAGCTCCATCATGCATTCCGATGCACCGGCCAGCAAGGAGGGTGATATTGCTGGTATGCCATCGGAAAGAGGGTGTACGAAGTAATTGTAATCCCCGCTTTTCACGATGGGGATCTTCTGGAAGGATGCGATGAGATCCTTCATGCTCGATCGCTCCATCATTTCCCCTCCATCAGGTCCTGTGCAGCGGTCTCCGCATTGATGATGATCTCCTCCTCCCGTTGAACCACCCTGTCCATCATGACGATCTCTCCACCGATGATGCTGTGCTTTACACAATCTCCTGAAGCCGAATAGACGATGTTCGATACCATGTCGTATCCCGGAACGAGTGACGGATGCTTTCTCTCGAGAACGATCAGATCCGCAACGGCCCCTTCTCTGAGCTCGCCTCCGTCGATCCCGAAACCTTCGTAACCCTGTTTGGTGGCCATTTCAAGGACATCCGATGCCCTGATCGAGGATGCCCCATAGTTTTGCTTTGCAAGAAGTGACGCAAATTTCATTGTCTGGAACATGTCAAGTGAGTTGTTCGACGCGGCCCCGTCGGTACCGAGCGTTACCCTGACATTTTCCCCCATCAGATCGCCCATCCTGAAATTTCCGCCCACGGATAATTTCATATTCGACACGGGAAGATGGGATACGGTGCACCCTCTTTTCGAGATCAGTTCAACATCCCTGTCCGATAGATGGACCGAATGGGCTGCGATCGTACCGGGACGAAGGAGATCCAGACCATCAAGGTATTCCACAGGCGTGCATCCCTTTTTCTCCCGGATATCCGATACCTCTTTTTTTGTTTCGCAGAGATGGATATGGAGGGGGGCCCTCCTTTTGTTAGCTTCATCACGGCACCAGTTCAATCCTTCCTCCGACACGGAATAAACCGCATGTGGCGCCAGAGCGCTTCCGACCATTGGATCCCCTATCTCTTCGATCATCCTGAGCGTATCGAGGGTGGACCTCTTGCTGGCCTCCATTCTCTCTTCGTTGAAGAGATCAATGAACCCTTCCCCGAGGAAGGCCCTCATGCCTGACCGTGAAACTGCACTGACCATATCGCCTTCCCTGAAATACATATCATTGAAAAGCGTCGTTCCGGTCCTGATCATCTCAAGGCATGCGAGCTCCATCCCCGCCACCAGATGTTCGAGTCCCAATTTAGCTTCCATGGGCCAGATCCGTTTCTCCAGCCAGGGTTGCAGTTCCATATCCTCACCCACTCCCCTGAGGATGTTCATGGCCGCGTGGGTATGGGAATTGCATAGTCCTGGCATGACGATGTCGCCCTTCGCGTTAACAACCCACTCCGCCTCCGGTCTTTCGGTTGGAGCTGGTGAAATAGAGGATATCAGACCATCTTCGATGGCTATATCGACCAGCTTCCCCCCGACCGTTCTCGCGCCATCTATTCTGATACTTACCATGGGGGCGAATTGATAAGGAATATCTTAAAATCACCTGTCGAAAAGTTCTCCGGGAAAAGCCTCGAGGATCGACCAGACCGTATCCCACATTGATCTTGCATCTCCCAGGATCTTCCTGTAGTCCGGTTCCTCTTCTGTCAGTCCGTTTGCATAATTGTTGATGGTGACCAATCCGGCAACCGGAAGGTCCGATTCATTGGCCAATGTTGCTTCGGAACCCAGGTTCATTCCAACATAGTCTCCCCATTCCGATAGAACCCTCACTTCCGCTCTGGTCTCCAATCTCGGACCTCTGGTCTGAACGTAAACACCACCATCTCTTACGGGTATGCCAGACCGTTTTGCCGAATCGACAAGGGTCAACCTGATCCTTTTATTCAATACCGGGGTGACGTGTCTTATCTCATCCTCGATAAAGGTCTGTCCCTGTGTAAGGTCAATGTAGTCCTCCGGCACGGCAAGGGACGGGACAGGGATATCCCTCTTAAGGGCCCCGGTCGAGCAAACGGA
>JAFGJI010000094.1 GCA_016929175.1 Thermoplasmatota archaeon
ATTTCAATGCGGGACAGGTCCACGACAACAAGCTTGATAAAAGCAGAGTGGACCGGTCAGGACCTGACAATGACCGTCAGGAATATGAAGACTGCAAGGCCCGCCCCCAGGACGAATCCTATCAGGGCCATCAAGGGTTTCAACAGCGGTGCGGCAACCCAATGTACCAGACCGAAGATGGTATCGTCGGGGTAATCCGCCTTCAGAATGAAGTTGAATACTATCCATATCGCCCACAGGACCGTCCCCGTGGAGAGCATCGGGATGGCGATCAACTTGGATCTCTTCTGCCCGTACTTGAACGTGAACAGGCTTGTCAGGATAGCAACAGTTGCAAAGGTCATCAGGAAAGAGAACACCAGGTAGGTGAACGGATCGTTGTGATACTCGTGCTCGGAACTGTTCTGATCCGCTCCAAGGACCGTTCCTGATGCTGTAAAAATTACCACTGTTGAGATAGCAAGGAACAGGAAAAAAGCTCTGGCTGTCATGCCCAAGGTCACTCCGGTCGAAGGCAGTCCACGCGACATAAAACGCCTTCCTTCTGAACACCAGGAGGGGCAGGGCCCGCTCAGGTGAACTTTATTCCGGTTAGGGTCTTCGTATCGATCACACCCGGGATGGACCTGACCTTCTCAACAACGATCTGTCCCAGGGTGTTGAAGTCCTTCGCCTCGATCTTTGCAATGAGATCATACTCTCCGAAAAGAGGATGCAGCTCCACGATCTCGGGGACGTTCATGAGTGCCTTGAATACATCGTGCTCTTTGGCAGGTGCGGTGCTTATTAGAATGAAACCTATTACCATCTGACCTCACCTCCGAGACCATATGGGGGATTCCCTATATACTTTTCGCCAGCCGTGAATGGTGCTGATGCTTTTTCAACATTATTTTTAGGATTATCGTCTTTATTCCCAATAATGTACTGTCACCAACTTGCGGCCAAGTCGGGACCTGCCCATACTTTAATTAGGGTAGTTTCCATTACCCCCCTCTGCAACAGTGGGCCGAAAAAGGCCCTTGGCTGGTGAGGACGATTGAGCAAGAAGATCAAGATCGGCATTACAGGTCTGCCAGGGGCCGGAAAGACGCATGCTCTCCGGAAGGTGGTCGAGATGTTGGAGGCGGAGGGTTTGAAGGTGGGGGGGATGATCACCGACGCAATAGTTGAAAAGGGAAAGAAGGTGGGGTTCATGGTACAGGACGTGCTCACCAAGGAAGAGGGGGTCCTGGCCCATATCGATTCCAAGTCCGAAGTGAGGTTCCTGGAATACGGCGTCAACATGGATATGCTTGACAATATAGGGGTCATGGCCATCGAGAGGTCCATCGACATGGCCGATGTGATAGTCATAGACGAGGTTGGTAAGCTCGAGGTCGAATCCTCGAACTTCGTGGAGGTGGTCAAGGATGCGCTCGAAGCGGACAAGCCCCTCCTGCTCACCCTTCATAAGAAATCCAGGAACCCTCTTCTCCAGGATATTCGGAGAAGGGATGACGTCAGGATCCTCGAGGTCACGCCCATCAACAAGAACATATTACCTTACAAGATCATACCTCTTATCAAGGAGGAGATAGGAGCCCGGCCCCTGCACGACCTTTATTGATCCCAAAAGTAAGTAGCAGGCCGGGTCTGTATACAGGGTCTGTCCAACGATACCGGATATATTTTTATACCAAGCACTTGATCGGCCTCCCAAACCGTGTGGCAGGAATATGGTACACCTTTCGTTCCAAGACACGTACAGTAATATACTTATAGAGCTTCATAAGATTGTTTGCTTGTAGGAGATTATTGACCGATAACCCGATCGGAGGAAATGAACATGGATCGATCTATTGCAATTCCCCACGCCTGGCTGTTGACCGTTGGCTTGATGTTAGTCATGGTAGGCGCCAGCATTGGCGGATTCGTGTTATACAAGTATGTGGATGACGTAGGGGCAGACCTTCTGACCTACGATACCTGGCTCAACGAGAAGAGGGACCTCCTCTCGAAGCTCGGTGAAACGACGGCACCTGTTGATGAGAAGGGAAATCCCATGAGGGATGATTACATAACAAGGTCCGGCGGGGGTCAGCTGAAATGGATGACCACACTGTTCGAGGCCGAGGGCGAATACCTTTCCTCGCCCGCAGTTGTGGACCTCAACAACGATAATGATATGGAGGTCGTGATCGCATCGGCCGGAGACTACGTCTTCGCACTGGGCCCTGATGGCGAATATTTCTGGCAGGACCCCTATGGTGATGATATAATAGATTACCTGGGTCAGACGGCCGGAACCTCGGGTCTCGACTTCGACCCGCCCCATATATTCTCATCGGTCATAGCCGCCGATGTCAACCTTGGGGACACACCCGAGATCATCATCGGCGTGAAGGACGGCGCCCTCTGTATCGGTGCAGATGGCGAGAAGCAATGGAAGAAGGGAATGACGACCGGATACTACTTCTCAACTGCCTGCATCACTGACCTCGAAGGCGATTGGACGGGAGAGAAGGAGGACCTCGAAATTGTCCTCGCCTCCGATGACGAAGGCAGAAGAGGCTGGATCGAGGCCTTCGAGGTGGACGGAGGTGCGATCTTCCGTGAAGAGGCACCCACCGGTGGTGAGGGAGGGCTTATCGGCTGCTCCGTGGTAGCCCATGACCTTGACGGAGACTTCTGGGATGGTCCCTTCCTTATAAACCCCGATGTTTCCAAGGAGAGGGATACCGAGCTCATTATCGGAAACCACGACAGAGGTCTGAGGATATGGGTCCGCCAGGGAGAGAACGCCGAGGGAAAACCCAATTACGATGAATCAACCGGTGGAATGCTTGGTGGCCACCAGACATATGCAACAACCGCGGTAGCCAACGTTACCGGCACCCCCGAATGTGAGATAATCGTGGGATGCTCCGAGGGCTATCCGAGAACCTGGACCGGCTGGGGTGGAAAGCTCTACGTCTATACCCCCGGCGGAAAGAAGCTCTGGGATTATTCCACCGGCTCCTCCAGGGCATCGATCTTCAGTTCTCCAGCAATAGCCGACCTACAGATGGCCAAGGACGACCCCGAGGAGAAGCATCTTGACTACGAGGTGGTATTCGGTGCGGACAACGGTATGATGTATGTGATGAACACAGAGTTCCACTCGTTGCTCTGGTCATTCGATACGGGCGGAAGGTGCATGTCTTCCCCGGCTATCTGCAACATCGACAACGACGACGAGCTGGAGATAGTCATAGGATCCGACTCGGGGAAGGTATTCTGTTTCGACGGCGACCCGTCGGACGGGATAGACGAGGGGGTCAATTATCCCGGGGACGGCCCGAACCAGGATGTCCTGTGGGTCTACGACACCACCGTCCCGATCGGCATATCCTCACCGGTTGTTGCGGACATAGACCTTGACGGCATGCTCGAGGTCGTCATCGGCGATCAGGAAGGACATGTTTACTGCATAGCCGCCGGAGGAAGGGCGGTCAAGGGTCAGGAGGACTGGCCGGAGTTCCACTGCAACCTCAACAGGACCGGGTTCTACAATCCCCAGACCTCATACGGTGTTGATATCTATCCAAAGCTGGATGAGTTCGGCAGGCCCGATACCATGGTCAAGTCCATCCAGCCCGGGAGTTACGTGCTGTTCAATCTCACAGTCGAGAACACGGGCAAGGGTATCACGGAAATGAACCGCGACAAGATATATGTCAAGATCCAGGGAGAATCCGTTCCCGAGTACTGGTCAGCGTGGCTCGACACACCTCCCGATAAAGGCAACGAAAATCCCGATTACGTGAGGCTGGCATCACAGGAGACGGCACAGGTAACCCTATGGGTTTACGCACCATGGGAGGGGGACATCGGCGAGATGGCAAGGATCAATGTCACAGCGAATTCCTCATCGGACGAATGGTCCGAGGATACCGCGACAACCCTGTCGGTCCTGAACCTGTTCGTTGACTTCGAGCTTTTCTATCTCAAAGCGGTCGACCAGGACCCGCTTTCCGAACTCGTAGGCCGTAAATGGGACAAGATCAATCCGGGTGATGACCAGATCTACACCATCTCGATCAACAACAAGGGCAATCTGAACGACACATACCTCCTGACCCTCTCCACGCCCCCAAGGGATGCTGGATGGAACTGGTATTTCGTGGAGACCGGAACGTTGAACGCTTCCGCTTCCCTGACCGCCCAGGTCCTTGCAGATGAGTTCGGAGGAAGGTCCGGGCAGACCTTCATCGTGAAGGTCGAATGCCCCATCGAAGCCACCAGGGATACGAAGATACCGGTCCTTCTGAAAGGAGTTTCGGTGTTATCGTTGAGCTCTGATATCGAGGAAATAACCCAAAAGGACGAGTTGATAATGGTGGTCGGAGAACATAACGAACTCCAGTTGAAGATAGAGGATTCCACAAAATTCGTGAATCCAAACGCCACGGTGGAGTTCTATCTCCTGATAACGAACCTCGGCAACAAGGATGTGATCAATATCCTGCTGAGCGTCCAGGGCAGGATCTCCGGATGGGATGTGAAATTCCCGGAGGAGCCGATACCTGTCTACCAGGGTCAGACCAAGACGGTCCCGATCGTTATCAGGGCACCCAACTGGGCACAGGCCAACAGCAAGCTTGTCCTCAACATGATAGGTGAGATCGAAGGGGCTCCGAACTTCAAATCCACGGCCCCGCTGACGGTGATCGTGAACCATGTGTATGACTTCGACGCCGTGGTGATCGAAAAGCAGGGAGTTTTCGTGGACCCGGGCCAAACTGTATGGTTTACCATGCAGATCTCCAATCTCGGCAACGGCGACGACATCCTCAGTCCGTCCGCCTTCGAGATAC
>JAFGJI010000095.1 GCA_016929175.1 Thermoplasmatota archaeon
AATGGCATCTGAAAAACCCCATATGAACCTCGTATTCATCGGTCACGTCGACCATGGGAAGTCCACCTCAGTGGGGAGGATCCTCCTGGATACGGGGCACGTTGAGAAGCATCTGATAGATAAATATAGGAAGGAGGCCGAGGCCAAGGGCAAGGGCTCCTTCGAATTTGCATGGGTGATGGACAACCTCAAGGAAGAGAGGGAGCGCGGTGTGACCATCGATGTGGCACACAAGAAGTTCACCTCAGATAAGTATTATTTCACCATCATCGACGCACCTGGCCACAGGGATTTCGTCAAGAACATGATCACCGGAACATCCCAGGCCGATGCGGCCGTTCTGGTGGTCGCGGCCCCGGAGGGTGTGATGGCCCAGACAAAGGAGCATGTTTTCCTTGCCAAGACACTTGGTGTGAACCAGATCATCATAAACATAAACAAGATGGACGCCACGAAACCCGCATACGACCAGCAGAGGTACAACCAGGTCAAGGAGGACGTGAGCAAGCTCATCAGGATGGTCGGATACAAGGATGACATGGTCCAGTTCGTCCCCAGCTCGGCCTTCATAGGTGACAACGTCGTGAACAAGTCCGATAAGATGGCATGGTGGACAGGCCCGACCCTCCTTCAGTGCCTGGACAACCTCCAGCTTCCCCAGAAGCCCACGGAGCTCCCGCTCAGACTTCCGGTCCAGGATGTCTATACCATCACAGGCATCGGGACCGTCCCTGTTGGAAGGATCGAGACCGGTGTACTGAAAGTGGGAGAGAACGTTGTGTTCTCACCCTCGGGCGCGGGCGGGGAGGTCAAGTCGATCGAGATGCATCATGAGACCATGCCCAGGGCGGAACCCGGTGACAATGTCGGGTTCAACGTGAGGGGGGTCGGAAAGAACGATATCAGGAGGGGGGACGTTTGCGGTTCGACCGCATCGAAGCCGACCGTGGCCAAGTCCTTCACTGCCCAGATAGCCGTTCTCCAGCACCCCTCGGTAATAGCGGTCGGATACACCCCCGTGTTCCACCTGCATACCGCTCAGGTCGCATGCACCTTCGAGGAGATACTGAAGAAGCTCGACCCCAAGACCGGACAGGTAAAAGAGGAGAACCCTGACTTCATAAGGACCGGTGATATTGCCATAGTCAAGATCAGACCGACCAGGCCCCTGGTCATCGAAAAGGTAAAGGAGATCCCGCAGCTCGGAAGGTTCGCCATCAGGGATATGGGAACCACCGTGGCAGCAGGCATGTGCCTTGATATCGAGAAGAAGGAATAGATCTTACAGGATGATCGAACGGAGGAATGGGATTGGTAGCAAAAGCCAGGATATCCTTGACTGGGACGGATGCCAGATCTCTGGATGGCGTCTGTGGTCAGATAAAGCAGATCTCGGAGAGGACAGGGGTCAATCTCTCCGGACCGATCCCGCTCCCCACGAAAAGGCTTGTGGTGCCCTGCAGGAAATCCCCGGACGGTGAGGGGTCAGAGACCTGGGACCGCTGGGAGATGAGGGTGCACAAGAGGCTGATATATCTCGACGCTGACGATCGGGCCCTTCGGTCCCTGATGAGGATCAAGGTCCCGGACGATGTCAACATCGAGATCGTTCTGAGAAGCTGAGAACCTCCTACTCGAGTTTCCCGGCTTCTCCTTTTTTATTTACCGGCAATGCATATAGAAAATGCTATGAACGCCGATCCAAATTTCATCACATCCCGAAGGTGGGATCCTCCATTAACTTGAGCTGTACAATTTGTAACTTCCCGCTTCCGCAGTTGTAATAAGGAACCTATTTATACCAGATGGAACCATTTGGTATCATGGGACAGCAGATCAATCTAAGGCTTCCGGATAAGCTGTTCAATACAGCAGTGGATTATTCGGAAAGTCATGGATACTCATCAATACAAGAATTCATCAAAGAGGTCCTGAGAGAAAAACTTTTTGAAAAGGAAGATATTACCAGAGAAGAATTGGACCTCGTAAAAATGCTGGTCAAAGCTTCGGAGGAGAAAGGGCTTTATGGTACCGAGAAAGACCTATTCGATAGGCTCTGAAGTAAGTGGATTCGAATTGATACCTTCCGATTTTTTTCTTTCCCAACTCGATCACCTCGATATCTCCACAAGGAAACGCCTTAAAGAGAAACTGTTGTTGATAAAGATAAATCCTTACAGATACAAGAGAATAATAGGATATGATCTGTTTCTGTTTCGGATCAGATTCGAGGATGGGAGAAGGGAGAAGAGACTGATCTACCTTGTCCAGAAACCAAAGGTCAAAGTAATATGTATCCTTGACAGAGATCAGGATTACAAGGACCTCAGAAAATTCCTGAAAAGGCTTGGATATCTGTAAGTATTCCATTTGCTCTTGTTTATCCGTCTTCCAGTCACATACTTGAGCCGGTAATTCTCGATCCTATCTATGTTGAGCTTCCCGTTCGCTCCATGGTCAAAGACAAGGATCGACCCTGGTTTCAGTCTACCCCTAAGTTGTTCGTATGTGTCCTTGAAATGGACTGGATCATTGATGTTCATGATCCCCGGCTCTCTTATCTTCTTGCTGTCAAACTTGGGTTACAGACCGGCCTTGCTCCAGGGATGTTCCATGAATAACGTCATCAACTATCATTTCGTAGAGGATGACATCGTATCCGGACCCGTTGATCTGGAAGTATTGGTGAAGAACTCCGACCCTCCTGAACCCCACATCCTGAAATACCTTCCGGGAATGCTCGTTCCCGGCCACGACAAGTGCCGTAATGTTTTTCAGACCCATCTTCCTGCAGGCGATATCGAGCATCAACCTGACCGCTTCCTGAGCATGGCCCTTCCCGAGGAATGACCGTTCACCGATGAGCAGGAAGAGTTCCGCACTGCGGTTGTTTGCATCTATCTTTTCGAGAGAGACCATCCCGATCCTTTGGCCCGATCTCCTGTCGGCGATCAGCAGATCGATGTCATCCCTTTTGGATATGAAGAACTTCTCGATCATGCTCTCCCTTGTGTATGTCTGCTCTTCCCCGCAGTCCGGACTGTGGATGGCCTGCATTTCGTTGTACCATCTGGTCACAATGTCCAGATGTTCGAACTGAACCCTGTGGACGATAAGGTTCCGAGTGGCGTATTCTTCCCGAGACCTTTCCACCACGGGTCCGGACATATGGCATCTTTTCATGGCTTCCTTCAATATTCTGACAATAAGCTGCCTGTAGGTCAGGCCGGCAGCAGCGGCACTCCTCACCAGACCGCCATCGACATCGATCCATGGATTTGGATTGATCTCCAAAACGTATGGTTTGTCCCCGATGAGCCTGATATCTATCCTTGCGTAATCCCTGCAGCCCATGAGCACATAGGCGTTCCTGGCGGTGCTCTTGACCAGGGCCTCCACTTCGGGAGTGAGGTCCGCGGGACATGCCCCTGTCGTTCTCCTATAGGCGAAGGACCCCTCATGCCATTTTGCCTTGTAACTGACGATATTCGGGATATCATCGGGGAAATCGAAAAGGATCTCGGATACCGGCAGCACCTCTATCGAATCGTCGTTCCCGATGACCGAAACGTTGATCTCCCTTCCGTCAATGAACTCCTCCACCAGGATCGGTTGATGAAAATTGGCGAGCAGATACTCCACCTTGTCCGCCAGCTCTTTGGGGTCCTTGACCACGGAATCCACGGTAATGCCCAGGCTTCCATCCTCAAGTGCAGGCTTGATGATCAAGGGGAACCTTAGGTCATCGTTGACCCTCTGGATGGGACTGATGAACTTCTGATATTTCGGTGTCGGTATATTGTTCGCTATGAGGATATGCTTCGTCTTGATCTTGTTCATGCACAGTCCCAGGGTGAACGAGTTGGAACCTGTGTAGGGCATTCCCAGAATGTCCAGGTATCCCGCCACCCAGGCTTCTCCGTGATTGTTGTCACCGAGCCCCTCGCAGAGGTTGAAGACGATATCAAAATCCTCCCTGCTCAATGATCTGAGCGCCTTCCTGTTCACGAGTATGGGGACGACCTCGTGCTCTTCCTTGAGGGCCTCGATTATACTCTCCACCGGGTCCGTGATCTCACTGTCCGGGAGAATGCCGATCCCCGGATCGTAATGTGTTTCTTCCACAAGGTTGTAGAGAATGGCGATCCTCATTCTTTGACCCCGTTTGTGATGATTAATCAGGGCTTCTTACTTATAATCTGTTGAGGTCTGGCCAGCGGGACATCAGGTCGATCGGATCTGGAGATGAAACCATTCTCTACGTACGGCCTCTGCATTCATATGACCTCGCCGCAGAATGTGCAGAACTGATGCTCACTGACGTTCATACGTCCGCAATGGGGACACCTCACATTGCGTTTTGCCCTTTTCTTGAGGAGATCCCCAACCGCATCTATCTCCTCCATCTCCTCCAGTTCCTCCAGCTCTTCAAGTTCCTCGAGCCCGCTCTGTCCCTGATCACCCGTTTCCCGCTCATCTCCCCAGGTATGTCCCTTCAATGCCCATTTCTTCACCTCCTTGAGACCGGACATCCCGACGGGCGGCAGGGCCATCAGCAGCTTCACCCCTCTCCGGGTGATCCTCCTGTGAAGGTATATTGCCCCCTCCCTGTCGACGATCCCTCTGAGCTCGCCCCGGGCTATCATGATCTCAAGAGTCTCGGTTATCTCATCAACACTGCAGACCCCAACACGGGCAAGGTATTCCAGAGGTATCTTCTCGTTGTTCTTGATGTGGGAGTGGTAGAGAAAGAAGGCCATCTTGTATCTGAGGTCCTTCCACCGGGCGTCCAATGACCAGAAGACTACCGTGAGTATGGAAAAAGCGAGAGCTACGATACCGACGAATATTATCAGGGTCCATCCTAACGGTTCATCCACAAAGAAATCGGAGATCCCTTTGAGAATACCTGCTCCGAAGAAACCAAGAATAAAGATGGCAAGAAAGAACAGGAACATTGCGAGGAAGAGACCGGCAATGAGGTTGGTAATGACCCTTACAGGTCTTCCGATCATTGGTATCCCTAGAGTATCGAGCTTATCGTTTATTATCCCTGTTGTCAAGTGTTCGTATCCGGGCTAGTGGGTTCCCTTTTCTGTCTTTAATATTATATTCACGCGCCATTTTCTGCGAACAATCAGCAATTGACGAAAAGAAAATAGGCGCAGAGGAGGGGATTCGAACCCCTGAGGGCTGTTGCCCACCGGATTTCAAGTCCGGCGCCGTGGGCCGAGCTTAGCTACCTCTGCACTAAAACAAAATGTCGTATGCAGAGGTGGCATATAAGGTCCACGGCCATACTGTCATACTTTGTGAATTCTTACACCACCTGTATGATTTGGCGGTATGAGACAGTTATTAATCGGACATAGGTATTTCTACGTGGATGGAACAGAAAGACGCCATGAGCTCATGTATCAGGGAAAGAACAAGGGAAGCATCCAAGGTGACCTGGATAGGCTTCTTCCTGAACCTTGCCCTTTCCGCCTTCAAGATGTGCGCGGGGATCCTGGGCAACAGCGCAGCCATGATCGCGGACTCCGTACATTCATTGTCGGACCTGATAACGGATGTGATCGTCCTTGTCGGTATAAAGGCGGCAAGCAAACCGCAGGACGAAGGACATGATTACGGTCACGGAAAGATCGAGACCCTGGCCACCTTTTTCGTGGCAGTCTTTCTTCTGCTGGTCGGGGCTGGCATCCTTTATGCTGCGAGCACTACCATCGTTGATGTGATCGATGGAGGTGAATTGCGACCGCCGGGGGCCATCGCTCTTGTGGCTGCCGCCATTTCCATTCTGGTCAAGGAGGGATTGTTCTGGTATACACGTTTCGTTTCCAGGAAGACCGGTTCAAAAGCGCTGATGGCGAACGCCTGGCACCACAGAACGGATTCGCTCTCGTCAGTTGCAACGTTCCTGGGGATCGGAGCGGCCATACTGCTTGGCGGTAAATGGGCCATTCTCGACCCCATCGCCGCGGTCCTCGTCACATTCCTTATTTTCTGGATCGCCATCAGGCTGGCGAAAGGAAGCCTCGACGAACTCCTGGAAGCTTCGCTCGACAGAGATACGGAGGACCGCATACTGGCCATAGCTTCTTCGATCGATGGCATCGAGAACCCTCACAACCTCAAGACCCGTAGCCTCGGGAACCGGATCGCCATCGATATCCATGTGCGGATCGGATCGGAGCTCCCGGTCAGGAGGGCGCATGATATATGTGTTGTACTTGAGAACTCCCTCAGGAGTGAGTTCGGTCAGGAAACATTGGTCAACGTCCATGTGGAACCTTGCAGGAACTGTAAACCATAGCACTTCCAAAATACTTATCTTACAGGTAACGTCTAAGGGGTGGATGAGGAGATCGGACATAGTATTTGTCACCCTGTTAACTATCCTGATAGTGCTTGCCAGCACCCTTGTATACATTCTGCTGGAAGACAGGCAGATGAGGGAATACCCTTACATCCCCGCAGATTCTCCCGATCGTTTCATCTTCCCCGAAGAATTCGAGAAGAACGTGACGATAATGAGATACCTGTCAGATTCCGGGGATTACCTGCTCAACCACATCCAATCGTCCGGGAAATGGGATTACGAATACGAACCCTCGGAGGACCGGAACCTGCCGAGATACAACATACTGCGTCATGCAGGGACCACCTATTCACTGGCGTTGATA
>JAFGJI010000096.1 GCA_016929175.1 Thermoplasmatota archaeon
AAATTTTCCTCTATGTGCTTCATGTGTCCCAGATATTGAGTGCCCGTGCTTTGTGCATCGTCTTTCTCCAATGTATATTGGAGCATTCCTTCATCGAGGTCACCATCATTCATACCAATTAGCAGACCCCCACTGTCCATTGGTAAAAGCTTAGGGAATGAATACAGGACGAAATCACCATGAACACCAAGGTCTTTCCTCATGGTCAAAGCACAATCTTCTATTAGTGGGGTCTCATGACCCTCTGCCCATTTCTTTATCCCTCCTAGGTTAGGGAGTGGTTTCCCCCATTCATGAATAACCATGATGGCATCTACTTCCTCTTGCAGATCACGATAAATCATTGCTCCCTTGAATGCTTCAAGTACACACCCTGAGATGTAATGGGTATTAAACGTTGTAAGGACCGATAATTTTTCGATTTGAAGGAACCTTCTTAGGATTTTTAAGCCCGCAGTAGCTCTTGGAAGAAGCAACCAATCATTTGTTCCATGCCATTCTGATATCCCGTCATACCAACTGCCCACAACAATATCCAACTTCGGTGATAATGAAAATGGAGATATCTCTATCATATGAGTATCGTTAAATCTCCCATATCCTTGTTTGAAGGTCCCAGAAAGACCTGAGTCCTGTTGTTCGAGTTTATTCATGTTATGACAACCTCTTATACAGGGTGTTCCTCATCACGCACCTTGCACCCATCCGGTATTTGAAAGCCACAAGGGGCTGATTCAGATCCATCGGATTGGACGATGCGGTATCCTGGTTGACCCCTATGTCGAAGTAGATGAAACCGTTCTCGTGCCCCCATTTGATGATCTCGTGAAGGACTAGATTTATGGTTCGGAGCTCCTGATAGGTATAATCCTGTGCGATGTAGAAATCTATTAACGTTCTATCATTGCATATGAATATCAGGCTCCCTCCTATGACCTTCTCACCGTGCCTGGCAAGGAACAGTTTGAGCTTGCCGGGTAGCAACTGATCTATCTTCTTCAGTTCCTCCAGTGTATGGGTCGGGGCGAGGTTGAACTTCTTTTTATTCTCGATCAGTATCGGATAGAACGTATCGAAATCGTTCTCGATCTCGACCTTGATCCCGCTCTTTTGGGCCTTTTTCACTGCGTTTCTCGCTTTCTTGTCATAATGCTCCATGTCATGGGTCCTTCTCAGGTCAACAACGCTAGAGTACAAATGAACGTGATAATCGAATCCCCTGTGTAAAAGGGCATACTCAATGTTCTGGGTAACGACATTGAAATATACTGATAGAGGAGGCGTCAGATAGATCTCCTTGATGCCATTCGTCTTAGCATGCTCAAGGAAACGATTGACGATCTCCTCCGCTGTATCAAACGAAATGTCATTGGTGACGAAACCTCCGAAACTGGCTCCCGCGGGTGAGCGGAACACACCATTCCTCAATTGTCCTGGCAGGACAGCAAAGATGTTGCTGTCCTTTTCAAATATCAGATGATGGAAGTCGAATCTTCCCACGGGGTGATAGTCCAGGAACTGCTGCTCATGGAAGATGGTGCCGTTATTGGACTCCCTGACGAACCTGTCCCACCGGTCGTGGTCGGTGAGCCCATATAATTTAACATGAAGGTCTTCCGCCATGACCCGGTGAAAAGCTTTCTGATTTATTAATACTGGGAAAAATTACCATATTGACAGGAACATCTCGAGATGGCCTTGCATCTCAAATGATTTATTTAGAAAGAGGAGGTACAGAGGCCGAAGGCAACGAGCGAAACGGGGGTCCTTTGGATGATAAATATGGCACGTCCTGTAATGGAAAAAGAAGAGATCGATGCGGTGATCCGGGTCATGGAGACCGGCATACTGGCCCATGGTCCGGAGGTGGTCGCTTTTGAGGAGGAGTTCGCAAGATATTGCGGAAGTAAATATGGAGCCGCCGTCTCGAGCGGGACCTCCGCCATACATTTGGCACTTGCAGCTTTGGGAGTCGGACCCGGGGATGAGGTGATCACAACATCGTTCAGTTTCATAGCCAGCGCAACTCCGATACTGTTCCTCGGAGCAAAGCCGGTTTTTACGGATATCGACCCCCGAACTTTCAACATGGACCCGGAGAGCCTCAAAGGGAAAATAACCGAACGTACCAAGGCGATAATACCTGTACATCTATACGGCCAGTCCGCAAACATGAAGAGAATTCTAAAGATCGCTTCCGACATTCCTGTTCTCGAAGACTGCGCCCAGGCTCATGGAGCCACCCATGATGATGAGAAGGTTGGATCCATGGGAAAAGCGGGGATGTTCTCCTTCTACCCCACTAAGAACATGACCACGGGGGAGGGAGGTATGGTAATATCCGAGGATGAGGAGTTCATAGAGAGCATAAGGATGCTCAGGAACCACGGACAGTCTGCCAGATATGACCATCACAAGGTGGGATACAATCTACGGATGACCTCGATATCCGCAGCCATCGGAAGGGTTCAGTTGACCAAGTTGGAGAAGCGCAACCTTGCCAGGATAAAGAATGCAAGATTGCTCGATGAGGGATTGGAGGATGTTGAAGGGATCCTCACACCATACGTGGAACCTGGGAACGGCCATGTGTACCATCAGTACACCATCAAAGTCGATCAGGACCGTGACGGGCTTTCAGGGTTCCTGGCGGAAAAGGGGATCGGGAACAAGGTTTTCTATCCGACGACCATCCCCTCATCCCCAGCGATGAAAAAGGTTTCCACCGGAACATATCCCCGTGCGGAGGAAGCCACGAAACAGGCCCTCTCCCTGCCTGTTCATCCCTCTCTTTCGGAAGATGAGATAGCCAAGGTCGTTGACACTGTAAAGCTTGCAAGGAAGGGGGTGTGATGGGCATGACCAGGACCGCCGTGATCGGAGTAGGTTCAATGGGTGGAAACCATGCCAGGGTCCTCTCGCAGATGTCCGACCTGAGGGCGGTATGCGATAGCGACACGGGACGTGCAAGGGAGATCGCGAAGAAGTTCTCATGCAACCACTATCCCTCCACCGAGGAGATGCTCAGGAAAGAGGATATCGATGCTGTCGTGATCGCCAACCCCACCATCTATCATCTGCAGGAAGTGGAGAAATGTGCAGCCCGTGGCATCAATATCCTTGTTGAAAAGCCCATTGCCGATACTGTCGAGAACGGCCAGAAGATACTTGATGTGACATCCAGAGCGGGCGTCGTTCTTGCAGTGGGCATGATCGAGCGGCACAACCCGATAGTCAAGGCTACCAGGGAGATCCTCGACAAGGGAGGTCTGGGCCAGGTGGTCACCATCTCATCGAAGAGGGTCTCCAGCTACCCCGCAAGGATCACCGATGTCGGTGTCATTACCGACCTCGGCGTACACGATATCGATGTGCTGAGATATCTCTCATCAAGCGAGGTGACCAGTGTGTATGCCCTCGGCGGTAGCGTCAAGGCAGAGGGATTGATAGATCATGCCAATATCCTTCTGGAATTCCAGAACGGTACGAAGGGCATAATGGAGCTGTCATGGCTCACACCCATGAAGATCAGGAGCGTCAGGGTGACCGGATTAAAGGCCTATGCAGAGATGGACTACATAGATCAGGAGCTGAAGATATCCTCCTCGTCTGTGGGCAAGTACGATCTCTCCGATAGCTGGAGGATCCCCCAGAATTACGAGATCAGGACAATGAGGGTCGCCATGGAGGAACCTCTCAAAAGAGAGCTGCAAGATTTCATGGATGCCTTACGCGATCCGGCGGCCGGACCACTGGTCTCCGGTCCCGACGGATTGATGGACCTTACTGTGGCCAAAGCTGCAGAGCGATCCATCGCAAAGGGTAGCAAAGTAATGCTTTGATACGAGGTTACAGGCCTTGTCTATTTATTGACCCAGAACGTCGGAGTCTCCCCCTTAAGTGCCATTATCACCTGCTCCGAGACCATGGTCCCGGCCTTGAACTGGGCGTCAACGGTGTTGGCCCCGATGTGAGGGGTCATCGTCACGTTATCGAGCTCCGCGAACTTTGTATCCCCCGGGGGTTCCGTCTCGAAAACATCAAGACCGGCCCCTCCGATCCTGCCTTCCTTCAGGGCATTGTATAACGCTTCCTCATCGACCACTCCGCCCCTTGCACAATTGATCACGTAAGCATTCTTCTTCATCATATCCAGCTGTGGCTTGGAGATCATGTGCCTGGTCTCATCGGTCAGCGCCACGTGCAGTGAGATGAAGTCGGATGTCCTGTATAGGTCGTCAAGTTCGACAAGGCGAATGTTTGCCCTCCCGGCAACTTCCGCAGGGAGGTACGGGTCGTAGCCTATGGTCGTCATTCCAAAGGCCTGACATCTCGATGCAAGTGCCTGCCCGATCCTCCCGCAGCCTATGATACCGACGGTCTTGCCATCCAGCTCCATGCCCTTGAGCTGCTTCTTGAGCCACTGCTGCGACCTTATGCCGTTCGTTCCCTTGACCAGACCTCTTGCCAGGGCAAGCATGTGGGAGAGCGCGAGCTCGGCGACCGAGAGCGTGCTTCCAAGAGGCGCATTGACCACCTTTATGCCCTTCTCCTTCGCGTACTTGACATCGATGTTGTCCACCCCGATCCCGGCCCTGCCTATGACCTTCATCCGGACCGCCCTGTCCAGGGCATCCTGCCTGACCTTTGTCCTGGACCTGACTATCAGAGCGTCGTATTCACCGATGATCTCCAGCAGCCTTTCCGGACTGGCCTCGTCCAGAACCACCTCGTGACCTGCCTCTTCAAGCATCTTGACAGCTTCGGGAGCTGTCCCGTCAGTTATCAGTACCTTCATGGAAAACACCCCTTTGACCTTGTATAAAACGAACCGATATATAGCTATCCCTTTCCGGTCCTGTATAGCAGCAGACGAACGGTCTCCACAAGGGAACCGTTCAGGTAGGCCCCTATCCCGACCCCCCCTATGGACCCGGTAATAAGCCTCAGAATATTGAAGGATTCATAAGGGGTGAGCGCCTGCAGCAGTCCGTCAATGACCATCGGAGCAAGAAGGATCGCCAGGGTACGGAGCTTTATACCCTTTCTATACATGGACCCCGCGACACATCCGAACAATATCCCGAAGAAAAGACCGATGTCGCGTGAGCATACGGGCATCTGGTTCCCGTTCAGGAAGTACGAGCGGTGATCCTTCTGATGACAGTACAGGTCGCCGAAACGGTAGGAGAACCTTGCCAATGGGTTGTCGATATCCGAGATCGCCTCATCATGGTCGACCTCCCCAACGGAGCCCTCGCTTCCGAGGTCGATGGAACCTCTCTCCACAATAAAAGGAGATGATATCAGCAATATGACGAACAGTCCGGATACGATGATCAGAGGGCAACCAATGAGGTCGGGGCGGTGAACATTCCCTATCACCCACTTCCTGATTCGTTCCATCCGGGCCACTCTATCGAGCGGGGTCCCGGCAACAACTCCTGCTCCCATCATACCTCGAACCTCAGCAACGCCCCTGCTCCCCCCATTTTGTCAAGCATATCCCCAAGCTCGTGTGAGGTGGAGGTTACCATGGTCCTTGACCCTGTCCCCAAAGCATCCCCCATCAGGACCTTGCCGGGACCTTCCCTGAAAAGACGTTCGGAGATCAGCAGAACCTCGACTGCGCCCATTGACAGCGCTTTCCGTACCTCTTCGAGCCCGTAGGTCGCCCCCCTCCCTTTCCCGATCCTCTCCATGAATTCCTCCAGGAGCTCGTTCTCCTGAATGAACCTGAGGCCTTCAAGTGTCTTGGATACGGAACCACCCTTGCCAAGGGCCTCCCTGATGCCCCCTGGTCCGGCGGACGATGACTGCAGAACATGCATCCTTGGACCGTCAATGACGCCCTCGTTCCTCAGGAGCTTTGCGAGGGATTCCTTGAAGAACCCGGGACCCGATATTATCAGAAGCATGTCCTCTCCAAGGTTCAGGGAGACAAGATCGGAGATCTCCCTGTAGTAACTGTCCCAACTCCCCTCCTTTCCAGTCCACTTCCCCCTTCCCTGGGTTCGGACGGTCCCTATCCTCTCCATGCCGTAATCCCTGAGCCGGAAGAGGTCCGCTGTCTCATCATCCATGGAGACCGCGAGCGCCATGGTCCCTCTCGCATTCCTCTGTGCGTCCTCAAGGAGGGATATCACTTCCGTGCTGTCCTCGGAGAATTCCAGGTCCAGCACGGTCCCCACATCCACATTGAAGGTATGATGCCCCGAGATCTCGGGAGGTCCTTCGAGAACGGTGCCGCGGACCCTGAGGACATCCGTGAAGGGGTGGAACTCCGTGGAAAACACTGTTATCCTGAGGTAGACCCTGACCCGGGGCTGTGAATCCGCCCTTACCTGGTCCTCCTTTGCCTCCAGTTTCCGGAACGTATGCGCCCCCACAATAGTACCGGGTTGCAGGGCTTGATGGAGGTACCACAGGTCGTCCATGGAATCCACCCGGACCTTCAACTGGCCCTTTGCCTCGTTCCGTTTGATGATCCTCATTGAAGAGACACCTCCGGTTCCTTCAGCTGGACCATGTCTCCGACAGTCTCCATTTTATCTGGTCCCACCCGTATGAATCTGCGAATTGATATTAAACATGTGCGAGGATTTATATCCAGGACATCGATGGGACCCCATGGAAGGTATCTTCATACCACCGAAAGAGGGTTTCACTCTGGGGGAGCACACCGCGGACCTCTGGCTCGAGGTCAATGGGAGTTCGATCGAGGACTGCGTGTCGAGGTCGCTTCTTGGTCTGTATCATGTTATGGCGCAGGAGTTCGTCATCATCGGAACCAGACGGGACTCCATAGCACTCGACAACGAAAGCGTGGAGTTTCTTGTCGTCGATGTCCTCTCCGAGGCTCTCTTCCTTTTCGATTCCGAGAGCACCCTGATGCTGGACCCTTCCCTGAAAAAGGAGAGAGGAGGCGGGTGGGTGCTCGAATTCTCGCGGTCGAAATGCAGAATTCCGGAAGGAAAGGGGGGTATGGAAGTTAAGGCAGCCACCTTTCATGGACCCGGAACCGTAATGAGAGATGGTATCTGGTATTCCAAGGTCCTTCTGGACATCTGACATTTCTCCAGGGGACCTTGGGATCCATCCTTGAAACTTGATATACAGTTAATATAGTTGTGAATCCATTAACGGTCCCATCAGGGGAATGGGACCCTCTCATGGTATTCGACAGGTCGCTTTGTCATCTACCCGAAGCTACGGTGATCGAGGAGAAGAACGTACGTTGTAAGGGGGATGTCATCTTTGCGGACAAATCACAGATCAAACGCGGGGTGATGTCCGAAGGCCGTGTGTTCATGGGGGAATTCGTGGAAGTCGAGGGGGACATCATAGCCATAGGAGATATCAGGATCGATAAGGGCGGCAAGATAAAGGGAGACGTCACCGGCGACGCGGACATATACATCGGAGAGAGGTCGATCATCGCAGGAGAGGTCATCGTCGGGAAGAACCTCGATATCGGTGAAGGGGTGGAACTGGATCCGAGTGCGATCGACTCCAGGGGCCGCATCAACATACGGAACCCAATATCGGTCATTGTCTATATCCTGCTCTACCTCCTGGAGCTGCTCAGAAGGGATGACTCGAAGGAGGTTGCCAACTTCTTCAAGGAGCTGGAGGATGGAGAGGAGGAAAAGATCCTGGTCTCCCGCAATTTCACCTACTTCCCGAGGGGATCCAGCATCGGCCCCGACAAGATCGAGATACCGGGAGACATGAAGATCGGGAATGATTGTCAGATCGTCGGAGACCTCAAGGTCGGAGGATCCCTCGATATTGAAGGAGAAACGCAGATCTTCGGTGATATCGAGACAGCAAGCGATCTCTTTCTCGGAGAGAATGTTGTCATTAACGGCAATATAAAGGCATTCGGAGATATCACGATCCATCATGCCGCAAGGATATCCGGTGACGTTCGAGCAAGGAACATAAGCTTCACATCGGACACGGTGATCGACGGTACCCTCAAGGGCGAGGAAGGCATACGGGTAAAACCGGAGGGAGGGGGGGAGATCGAGGAGCGGATGGAAAGGTTCGAGAAGGGGATCGATGGGGTGGAAGGGGTCATATAGGGGTAACCCTGTTATCGGATTAATCCCTTTAGCTTTCGAAATAATGTAATTCTTGATCATGAATGTTCCTGAATATCTCTAAATTGGGGGGGACTTTCCAGAAAAATTTTATTAGCACCCTAGCTATGGGGATTGTTGGTCCCTTGGTCCACGGAGGCCTTGAAGTGAAACTGTCCAAGAACGAGAAGGTCATTCTATGGGGACTCGTAAAGTTCCCCATGCTCAATGACAGACAGCTCAGCGATAAGATACAGGTCCGCATGTCGACCCTCAATGCCATCAAGAACAAGATGAAGAGGAACGGATTGATCTTCGACAGGATCGTGCCGAACGTTGAGATAATGGACTACGAGATCCTGACGGTCTGCTGGACCTCTCTGACCAGGGGGATAAAGGACCCCAACGACCTGATGTTCCTCAAGGGGGTCTTCGACTCCCAGATAAACACCTATACGGCAATGGTGTTCGGTGAGACCCTGCTCGTGCTCTCTCTCTACAAGAATTACACGGATTTCAGAAAAGCGGAGCACAAGATGATCACCGAGCTAAGGGCAAGGCAGCTCATCAAGGACGATAAATTGCATACGACCCTCTATCCGCTCTCGATATCGCAGATCGGCAAGAACTTCGATTACACGGCCGTTCTGGAGAGGGCATTCGGGATCAAACCCGGGAACGACAAGGGTCCAGGGATCGAGATGGACCAGCAGAAAGCTAGGGACAAGATCCACCACCTGACAAGAAAGGAGAAGACCATCATCAAGGGCATCCTCGAAGCCCCTGATATGCCAGATAACAAGATCGCAGCGATGCTCGACACCACCCGTCAGGCGGTTGCCAGACATAAAAAGGAGCTGCTGGAGCTCGGGGTCATCAGGAAGACAAGGGTCATCGACTACGGAAAGTTAGGCTTTGAGATCCTGTGCCTTGTGGAGGGGCATTACAACAAGATGGGGTTTGTTGAAAAGGGCGGACCGGATGTGAAACGGCTCCATCTTCCCAGCTTCTTTGCGGTCTATGGGAACTCCGAGACCGTCTCACTCTCGCTCTTCAAGGATTTTGACCAGTTCACCGAAAGCAAGCAGATCTACCTGGAGGCGATGAAGAAGTTCTGCGACCTTCACCCGGACCCCTACATAAATCTTTACTCCCCCAAGGGAACGATCACCCTGAAACATCAGGAGTACCTTCCCCTTGTGGAGGATTTTCTCAAGGACCATTGACACGGACACTTTCACTCATCCCTCCCTCTTGCCCAACCTTTATATCGAAGTAATCGGAGTGAAGTAAACACAGGTGATCCCTAATGGACGAGGAGAGAACGGTGGAGGACCTCCCGGGTGTAGGCCCGGCAACGGCGGAAAAATTGAAGGAATCGGGTTTCGACGACCTCATGTCGATCGCAGTTTCCTCACCTTCCGCCCTGGTGGAAGCTGCGGAGATCGGAGAGGCCACGGCGGTGAAGATAATCGCTGCCGCCAAGAAACTGGCCGATATCGGAGGGTTCGTGACCGGTGATGTGATAATGGAACAAAGGAAGAACATATCGAAGCTACTCACGGGGTCCAAAGCGCTGGATGAGCTTCTGGGGGGTGGCATAGAGACATGTGCCATAACGGAATTCTTCGGCGAGTTCGGCTCGGGAAAGACACAGATCACCCATCAACTCTGCGTCAATGTTTGCAGGTCGGGAGAGGACGGAGGGCTCAACGGCCACTCCATCTTCATAGACACCGAGAATACCTTCAGACCTGAAAGGATCGTCCAGATGGCGATGGCCTACGACCTCGACCCCACCGAGGTCCTTCAGACGATCCATGTGGCAAGGGCTTTCAATTCACATCACCAGATGCTTCTTGTCGAAAAGGCCAAGGAAATTGGAAAGGAGTTCCCCATCAGATTGCTGGTGGTGGATTCCCTGACCGCTCACTTCAGGGCAGAATATATTGGAAGGGGATCACTTGCGGAAAGACAGCAGAAGCTGAACAAGCACCTGCATGCCATATTACAGTTCGCGGATATCAACAAATCTGCCGTTGCCGTCACCAATCAGGTCTCGGCAAAACCCGACGCCTTCTTCGGAGACCCCACCAGGGCCATCGGCGGACATGTGCTGGGCCATACCTCGACCTTCAGGCTATATCTGAGAAAATCCAAAGGGAACAGGAGGATCGCCCGATTGATAGATTCCCCGAACCTTCCGGAAGGCGAAGCGGTGTTCACCGTCTCCGAGGAAGGGATTCGGGATTGAACCGGGGAAAAGGGTTTTGATGAAGTTTGTCCATACATGTCCTCATCCGAGGGTTCTCCATGGAAAAGCTGGACATCAGAAAGGGTTATTACCGCAATGTGGAAGGTGACAATCTTTTCGAGCTTATGAAAGAGGTATTCGGCAACTGCGAAAGTGATGGCGAGTGGTTCCGGTCGGAATACGGGGCCATGAAACCTATCAAGATCAAGGTAGTGTCAAA